>JAFSFN010000205.1 GCA_017435185.1 Clostridia bacterium
CATCATCGGCACTGATCAGCGACTTGTCGGTCAGACATTCATGGCACTGAACGGAATCGACCTTACGGTTTATCAGGGCGAAGCACTCGGCATAATAGGCGGTAACGGCGCAGGTAAGAGTACGCTGTTGAAGCTCTTGAGCCGTGTTACTGCACCTACCGAGGGCGAGATTGATATATACGGCCGCATCACTTCCATGTTGGAAGTTGGCACAGGTTTTCATGGCGAAATGACGGGCCGTGAAAATGTCTATCTCAACGGTGCCATACTTGGCATGTCAAAGGCCGAGATAGACGAAAAAATGGAGCAGATAATAGAGTTCAGCGAAGTGCGTGAGTTTATAGATACTCCCGTTAAGCGTTACTCAAGCGGTATGTATGTAAAACTTGCGTTCTCCGTTGCGGCACACCTTGACTCCGAAATAATGATAATGGACGAGGTTTTGGCAGTAGGCGACATGGCGTTTCAGAGAAAATGCCTTGAAAAAATGCGTGATGCGGCGAAAAAAGAAGGCCGTACCGTATTGTATGTCAGTCATAACATGAACACGATACGTCAGCTCTGTGACAGGTGCATCGTTCTTGAAAAAGGCAAAATCATATTCTCGGGCGGTGTAGAAGAATCAATAGAACTTTATATGGGCAAGGTTGTTGACTGTCCCAAACGCATAGATCTTGTTACGGCAAAGCGTCCGCACCATAAGTGCAGAGATGGGGTGAAGCTCACTGCGGCGGAAATTATGGGTTCGGATGAATGGCGTATTCGTGTTGGTGACAAGCTCCGCTGCAACATATCCGTAAAGGCAACAAAGGACCTTGAGAATATATGCTTTAAGGCAAGAGTTATGACTGCGGATGAAAATTCGGTCTCGCTTTTCTTGGCACCAAAACTTATAAACTGTAAGGCAGGGGAAGAGCTGACCATACCCATTGAAATGGATACATCACAGCTTGTACCGGGCAAATATGTTTTAACACCGGCACTGTACGATATAAATGAATTCGGCGAAATGATGTTTTACGACCATGTTCATGCAAGCATAGGTCTTGAAGTGGAAACAAAGCTCGGTTTCTGTTCTAATATGAAGTGGGATCAGCGCTTCTGGGGCAATATAAAACTGCCTGAAATAGTTGATTTGAGAAAATAAAAAGCATAACAGGTAAAGGACTTCTTAATACATATGCCGAAAATCAGCATAATTGTTCCTGTATATAATGTAGAAAAATACCTTTCAAGGTGCATAGAGAGTATATTAGCTCAAACGTTTACGGACTTTGAGCTAATTCTTGTTGACGACGGAAGTCCTGATAGCTGCGGCAAAATTTGTGATGAGTATGCAGAAAAAGACAGTCGAATAAAGGTTGTACATAAGAAAAACGGCGGCGTGTCGAGCGCAAGAAATGCGGGTTTGGAAGCCGCAAGCGGTGAACTGGTGTTATTCTGTGACGGTGATGACTATGTTGCCGAACAGTTTTGCGAATATATGCAAAGAGCGGCGGCAGAAAATGCCGAAGCGATGGTGGTTTGTAACGGATTAAAGCAGGCGAAGGAAAATTTGGAATGGCGTTATATGGCTTCGGAAGTAGCCGATACATACTTGACAAAGCAGAAAAGTTTCTATCAAATCCACAAAATGCTTCTATCGGGCTCGGTGTGCAACAAGGCTTTTTCGCTTGCAAAAATAAGAGAAAACGGGCTCACTTTTAATGAAAAAAAACCTTTGGGTGAGGATGTGGCTTTTGCTGCCGAGTATTGCAAATTATGTGAAGGCATAACATATATCCCAACTCCGCTTTATCGTTACGTGTATAACGGAGGCAGTGCAATAAGAAAGTACTATCCAAACCTTGCAGAATTGTATTTGTCCATATTCAAA
>JAFSFN010000206.1 GCA_017435185.1 Clostridia bacterium
CAATAAAAAATAAGGCAATTAATTGCCTTATTTTTTGTTGCTTTATTGGTTTTCCGTCGCTTTTTCAAAAGCGACCGGGGTATAAGGGGTGGAACCCCTTGAATAAAAGCAACTTGGAGCACATTAATCCTATTTCATACTTTCAAACACAAGTCCGTCGCCGCCGGTGCAGAGAGTGAATACAGATGCTGTTTCGGTGTTTATGAAATGATAATTTATATTTTGGCTTTCAAAAGCATAGGAGCCTGTTGTCGGACCGTTTTCATCGGACATGAGCTGAACTATCAGCGAAGTTGCTTTTGTGGCTTCGCATTGCAAAGCGGTGCAGACGGTATAGGTGATAAGGTAGGGGTAAAGTGTATTGCCGTTTGCGGCAGTCTTAGCTAAAAAATCGGGATACATTGTAAGGGCAACCTCAAACACATTGCCATCTTTGTCTGCGTTTATAATGAATGAGTATGCCGCTTTGCCATCTATTTCATGTATTCCTGAAGTGGAAATGAGACCGTTTTCGAGTGTTTCCGTGAAGAAATCGTTGCTGTTAACTTTGAGTTTCTCAAATGCTTCTTCACCATTTTGATTGTCTGCTCCGATATAAGCGGTAAGACGATACAAAAACTCGGTTGCATTGTATTTGAAGGAGTAGAGCGTGGGGGAAGAAACGGAAGAAATCACCTCTGACTCTACAGGCGTTGCCATGGGTGTGCTTTCGGCTTCCAAAGTGGGCAAAGGAGAGGGAGTAGCCGTGTTTTCTTCTTTAGGAACGAGCGAACAGCCGACAGTGCTTACGACGAGCATTGAAGTAAGCATCAGGGAAACAATTTTTTTGTTAAACATAATATTATTATCCTCCGATAGTGATGTTTTAATTGTAACACAGCGGTTTCTGTTTGAAAATCGCAGAAGGTGAAATTACACCAACTTTTCAAAAAGTATTCATGTTGACAACATTGAAAAATAATGTAAGAATAATACTAAGTATACTTGGCTTAAAATTTGAAAGGAGAATTATTATGAAAAGAATACTGGCAGCAGTACTTTCCTTGATGATGGTATTCTCAATTATTCCGGTAATATCCACAGCATCAACGGCTGACGGAATAACACACTTGAATTTTTTGAATGCATCGTCAAGATATGAAAAGTTCGTCACAAGCACAGATTGCGCTCCCAATTATGTAACGGCAGGCAATCAGAGACTTAATTCATCCGAATATTTGTATTTGGCGGCAGATGCTATAATGGATATAGCAGACGGTAATAGCATAGATGTTACATACAAGTCTGTTTCGAATGTTCTTGACCGCAATGCTCGTGAAGAACTCACAGCAGGTGATATGCTTCGCAGTGAATATATCGCATTGGCAGAGGCGGCAATAGCGGCAGTTGATGAGAACAATTCTGTTCCTGTATGTTTCGGAACCACATTGGGTGCTATTTCTCCCAAGAATGTTGCTTATGTATTCGCAAAGGTGCTTCAGTACTACAGAAACAACAAAACTCTTCCTGCGTCGGTTGCGGTTGGAGAATGGGCAGGAGCTGACTATAAAGCTCCCGAAACAGCTCCTGCATTGGTAGGCACAATAAGCGCAACTGTTCGCGCATCACGATTCTTGAGTGCGGCAACACGCATAAAGGCATATGTAGATGCAAAGAAGGAACTTCCTGCTTCAACAGAAATAGACGGTCAGACATTGACAATGGCACAATTCCTTGCAACAGCAGTCGATGTTTACCTTTCAGGCAAGACGCAGGGCGATATCACAGTCAGATTCGCAAACGCTCCCTCAAGTTCGGTTGATGATCTCGGTGATATGGGCGGCATAGTCGATAAAGCAGAGTTTGACAGCATGGTGGCAGTTATGGATGAAGCTATAACCACTCAAGTTCCTGCATCGGTAGAATTTACAAACTTTACGCTCGGTTATAAAACTCTTGTTTACATTATGGCCGATGCTCTTGCTCAGATAAATATCAGCGGCACTCTTACTGAGGGCGTTGAAATAAAATCATGGGCAGAGATTACTGCGCCTGAGGTTACAACAGAGCCTACGGTTGCTCCCACGGTAGCTCCTACACCGACAGCAGAGCCGACTCCCGACGGCATTTTTACAATCGCAGAAGTAGCTGCAGCGGCAAAGGCAGCTCTTAGCGGTTATACAAGCGGCACACCTTTCTATAAGGAAGGCATAACTGTTGACGGTATAACTGTTGCACAGCAGAACTACTATATCATTGCGGCACAGGCTATCCAGGATATCTACAACAACAAGACAACGGCTACATATACAAATGCAAGCCACAAATACAATGTTCCCACACTTATTGCCAACTATGACATTAAGATGACAAGCGGCGCAGAAGCAACAACAGCATCACAAGCATTCTATATGAACTTTGCAATTCGCCAGACCATCTATGTAAACGGTTCAGGCGCAGGCACAGTCGGCGCATCGGCGGCATATCCCACAAACGGCGGCAATGCAAACGGTTTCCCTGTAACCGACTACACAGGTCAGATGACATACGAAGCAGGCTTGCTCATGTTCAGTCGAGTTCTTGCAGCATATGCAGCAAACGGCAGCTTGCCTAACAGCGTAGCGCTTGAGTATGTTCCTGCAGAGGCAAGCGAAGAAACGGATGCACCTGAAACGAC
>JAFSFN010000207.1 GCA_017435185.1 Clostridia bacterium
GGTCGGAAACGCAATTCACCGTTCATTATACTCAACCCCTTATAATTGGAAGATGCGTCAACGCATTCGCCGTACTCAAAATCTACGGAAGGGAGATGTGAGCAGATGAAAGGTGCATATGCAAGTGTGTTGTAGGGCAGGGGAGCGGCATAATAATCGGGATAGCCGTCACTGCTGCTGACAGTTGTCCAACCCTCCGTGCCGTCGAGAGATATAAGCATCATATACTGCTTAAATGTGCCTGTTACAGCATCATATTCGTCGGGGGTATAGCCCTCAACGCCGTACAAAGCTATTTCGGGAAGCGTATATTTTGATTCATCATAATTGTAAGAAAGCATGATGTATGACGGCACGTTTGGTGTTATGATCTGCTTGTTTGTGAATGATACAGGCAGACTTTCATCGGTGCGTGTTACAGTACAGCTTCCTAAAAGTCTGCAATTCTTTAAGGGAGAATCCTGTAATATGTCGTCAATCACTATGCTATTGCCTGAAAGCTGTTTCAAAAACGCTTCGGCATATTTTCCAGAAGTCGCGACTGCTGAGGATGATATGGTATTGTCTGCATCAATAGTTATGCCGTCACCTGCAGTGAGTTTGTCCTGCTTGGCGTTCCACTCACTGCGTTCGGTGGCAGTTATATGCTTTGTGCTGTCTGATATATGCTGTGAATAACCCGATGCGCTGTTGTCCAAAAAGTCATAACATTCGTTAACTGCATCGTTTGCATCTTCTATCACTTGAGCCAGGTCTTTTTTCAAGTTTTTCGTGTCGCTTATAAGACTGACAAGTACGGGGAAATCCGGTGATGATGTGACCGTGTCTTCATCCAATATGGCTTTTCTGCAAGAAAAGTTGAATTTTGCGCTTGTAATGAGCGTTGTACGATCATCTCCCGAAAAGAGCTGAAGTTCACATTCAACGATACCGGGTGATACGGAAGAAGGATACAATTCTATTTTCAGTTCACCATCACCTGTGACCGTTATACCGTGACCATCGTTGTTCTGAGTTGATGAGGTGCCGTCGGGACGCAGAAATACTGCCTGTATAAAGCAATCGTCAAGTGCAACAGGTACTCCTGAATCACTCAATTTTATTACGATGAGTGTTCCGGTGTCTCCTTCGACAACGGTGAACTCACGAGTTGAACTGCTTCGGCACAAATCAAGGGAAACATCAAATCTTTTGTTTATGGGTTGAGACATAAGGCTCACCTCGCATAGTAAAACTCGCCATTCTTGCCGACAAGTCTGTAGAATTGGTCTTCGCCGAGTGAGTCCATGAGCATATCACGGCGCTGTACCCATATATCGTTTGTTGATGTCATCAAAAGTCTGAGCTGACTGTTCGATAGAGACGAAAGATACAATATACATTCATTGTATGTAAGAGTACGGCTTGTTTCGGTTGTTGAAGTTTCTTTATTCTCGGACTTGTTCGAAGATGACGAGGATTTGCCCGATGAAGATGAAGAGGATGCTGAAGATGATGAAGAACCGGAAGATGATGAGGCTGATGAAGCGGCAAGTTCCGCCGAAAGCTGTTCAAGAAAAGCGGAATATATGGTTTTTGCCGCTGACAATGCCGCATTGTTTGCGTCAAGCTGTGCTTGTGCATTGAACTTTTCTGCTTCCAAAGCCAGGTCGCGATATGAACTCATTGCATCATATACGCTTTTTGCAAGCGTTGAAGCATAGCCTGTCTCAAGTTCGGAAATATCGTTGTATACATCGTCTTGCTCACGGGCTTTCATTGAGGTAACGAATGTTGAACTGCCCATTCCTCTTGAAGCCGCATCGGCGTCTATTTCGGCCATGTTTGAATAGCCTGCTTTTTTGCGGTTAGATATTGCGGTGTCATAAGACGGACGCAAAAACTCGGAAATGTCAGCGGCCAACTCGGCTTTTGACGGAGTTTCGGCGGAAACTTGGGGGACTGTCATGCCGGAAAGCAGAGAATTGTAATAATTCATGAATGTACTTGAGTTTTTGTCCAATGTGCTTGAGTTTTTGTTCCTGCTGTCATAAGCCGCTTGTGTTTTCGGACCCCATATGCCGTCTATCGTAACGCCGAGCTGCTTTTGATATTCTTTTACCTTTTCAGGACCGGTTACATCAGCAGGCGGAGTGTAACCGACAAGATAGTATTTTGACATAAATAAAACCTCCTTATTAGTTTTCGAGTGCCGATATTCGTTCCGAAAGCTCGGCAATCGCTTGAGTGAGTATCGTAAAGTTCTGATTAAGGCAGTTTTCGCTTGCCTTTATATCATCTGCGTCTGAATCGACCATACCCGCATTTGTGTTGAGCTGTATGTAATACAGAGCTCTCATATCCAAAGCCATTACTCAGTTCGCCTCCATTGTTCAAACAACAATTCAACGCCTCCGTTTATGCAGAAAGAACCGCCGTTTTCGTTATAAAATTTGATCGAGAAGATGCGTCCTTCGTTTTTGAGGGGAAGCTCGACGATGTCGTTTTCCGATTGCGGCAAGCATAT
>JAFSFN010000208.1 GCA_017435185.1 Clostridia bacterium
CAAACTGCCAAGGTCGATGCCGCAGTCCTTACCGCGCATGGAAGCAAAGTATTGTTCTGCATTTTTGGCTTCGTTTATGTCTTGAACATATGCTTTTACACAGGGCGAACCCTCAGTTTGCATATTGTCAAGGTCGGCATAGTCCCAATATTTGGCGCTGTCGAGTAAAAAACGCTCAACGCTTTCTTTGCTTTCTTCAATGACCAAGCCCTCAATACCGAGGTCTTCAAAAGCCGCACATACTGCATCTAAGCCGTTATCGGTCGTGAAGACCGCGATCTCATACCATTTGTTTTCCATAATCAGCGCTGGTCCTTAAATTTATCGAAAATTCCGCGTTTGGTTGGTTTGCTGTCGTTTACCTTGTCACCAAGCGATTCAGCTAACTTTTTGACTAAAGAACGTTGTTCGTCGTTCAGCTTTTTCGGCAGCTGGATAACCGCTTTTACAAACAAGTCGCCCCTGCCCGAGCCGTTGAGCCGCTTGACACCTTGCTCCTTGAGACGGAATGTGGTGTTGGGCTGTGTACCTTCGGGGACATTGTATTTAACAGTACCGTTGAGCGTGGGGACCTGTATTTCACCGCCGAGCAATGCAGTGGTAACAGGAACGGACATATCAAGATATAAGTCGTAGCCGCGTCTTGTGAAGAGCTTATGCGGCTTGACCTTTATCACAACATAGAGGTCGCCGTTTTGACCGCCGCGCTTACCGTGTTCGCCCTGACCACGCATGGGAATGCTCTGACCGTTGTCGATGCCGGCAGGAACATTAACCACAATGCGTGTTGACTTGGTCACACGACCTTTGCCCTTGCAGTCGGGGCAGGGGTCCTTGATAATGGTTCCCGTTCCCGAACAAGCATCGCAGGCATGGAGCGAAGCAAAAGAACCGAACATTGTATTTTGTTGTACACGAACTTGGCCGCTGCCGCCGCAAACGGTACATTTTTGAGGTTTTGTACCTGCCTTTGCACCGCTGCCGGAGCAAGTTTTGCAGTTTTCTTCGCGGGGAATGAGTATTTCTTTGCGAACACCTTCCGCAGCTTCTTCAAAAGATATTGTGAGGTTATACTGGAGGTCATTTCCGTCAACGGGGCCGTTCGGATTTCTGCGAGAAGAGCCAAAACCGCCACCGAACATTGTGTCGAATATATCGGAGAAACCACCGAAGCCGCCTCCGAAACCGCCACCGTAATTATAAGCTCCACCGCCTGCACCCTGTTCAAATGCGGCGTGACCGAATTGGTCATACTTTGCTCGTTTTTCTTTATCGGAAAGCACTTCGTAGGCTTCGTTCAGCTCTTTGAACTTGGCCTCACACACTTTGTCATCCGGATGCAGATCGGGGTGATATTTCTTTGCTGATTTGCGGAAAGCGCTTTTTATTTCATCGTCTGAGGCCGTTTTACTGACACCCAAAACTTCATAATAATCAGCTTTTGCCATAAAAACACCTGCTATCTCGGATATAGGGGCGGCCGCATAAGACCGTCCCTATATCACGATGCTTAAATTTTATCAGTTATTATCGTCAACAACTTCGTAGTCGGCATCAACAACATCATCGGGAGCTGCAGAACCGTTTTGAGCGGACTGCTGTGCTGCCTGTTGTTCCTGAGCCTGCTGCTGATAAATCTTGCCGAAAGCGTTATAGGAAACTTCTGTAAGTTTTTCGGAGCAAAGTTTGATCTCTGCTGTATCACTGCCTTCAAGCGCTTTTTTGAGTGCGTCTGTTGCGCCCTGAATTTCAGCTGTGTCTGCACTTGAAAGCTTGTCGCCGAGTTCCTTAACAGTCTTTTCTGTTGTGTAGATAAGACTGTCGGCATGGTTGCGAAGCTCAACTTCTTCCTTGCGCTTCTTGTCTTCGTTTGCAAATTCTTCAGCTTCGTTGACAGCCTTCTTGATCTCGTCTTCACTGAGGTTGGAAGAAGCTGTTATCGTAACTTTCTGTTCATTGCCCGTTCCGAGGTCTTTTGCACTGACATGAACGATGCCGTTTGCGTCGATATCGAAGCTGACTTCGATCTGAGGAACGCCTCTGGGAGCGGGAGCTATGCCTGCAAGCTGGAAGCGACCGAGTGTTTTGTTGTACTGAGCAAATTCACGCTCGCCCTGAAGAACATGAACTTCTACGCTGGTCTGACCGTCAGCGGCAGTGGAGAAGATCTGGCTCTTCTTTGTGGGGATTGTGGTGTTGCGGTCGATAAGGCGTGTGAATACTCCACCGACGGTTTCAATGCCGAGTGAAAGGGGAGTGACATCAAGGAGCAATATGTCCTTAACTTCGCCACCGAGGATACCGCCCTGGATAGCTGCACCTATGGCAACACATTCGTCGGGGTTGATGCCCTTGAAAGGCTCTTTGCCCGTGAGCTGTTTTACCATTTCCTGAACAGCGGGTATTCTTGTCGAACCGCCGACCAATATTACTTTATCTATGTCGGAATTGTTCAATGAAGCATCTTTCATTGCAAGGCGTACGCAGTCCTTGGTTTTGTCAACGAGATCGCTTGTGAGTTCATCAAACTTTGCGCGTGAAACAGTCTTGTCAAGATGTTTGGGGCCTGTTGCGTCAGCAGTAATGAACGGAAGGTTGACTGTCGTCTGCATCATGCTGGAAAGCTCAATCTTTGCTTTTTCAGCAGCTTCCTTGAGCCTCTGCATTGCCATTCTGTCAGCAGAGAGGTCGATGCCTGTTTCGGACTTGAATTCGCCTACGAGATAGTTCATCAAACGCTCGTCAAAGTCATCGCCGCCCAAACGGTTGTTGCCGTGTGTTGCCAAAACTTCAAATACACCGTCGCCGATTTCGAGAACTGAAACGTCGAATGTGCCGCCGCCCAAGTCATAAACAAGTATTTTCTGATTGTTTTCTTTATCCATGCCGTAAGCAAGAGCTGCGGCTGTGGGTTCGTTGATTATGCGCAATACTTCAAGTCCTGCGATGCGTCCTGCATCCTTGGTTGCCTGACGCTGGCTGTCGCTGAAATATGCCGGAACGGTTATAACTGCCTGTGAGACCTTTTCACCAAGATACGATTCTGCATCGAGCTTGAGCTTTTGCAGTATCATTGCGGAAATCTCCTGGGGTGTATAGTCCTTGCCGTCTATGTTCTTTTTATAGCTTGAGCCCATCTCGCGCTTGATGGAAGAAATCGTGTGGTCGGGATTTGTGATAGCCTGACGCTTTGCAACCTGACCTACCATTCTTTCTTCGCCCTTAAAGGCAACTACGGATGGTGTTGTGCGTGCGCCTTCGGCGTTTGCTATAACTGTGGGTTCGCCGCCTTCAAGAACGGCCACGCATGAATTTGTTGTACCGAGGTCGATACCGATAATCTTTGCCATAATTTATATCCTCCTAAACTTTTATTAACTTATTATTTTACTTCGCAACAGTTACCATACTGTGGCGGATAATACGATCTTTTACTTTATAGCCCTTGCGATAAACATCGACTATTTGGCCGCTTTCTTTGATATCGCTTTCAACCTGCATGACTGCTTCATGACAAGCAGGGTCAAAAACTGAGTCGGACGGAATCTCTGAAAGTCCGCACTTATAAAGCATCTCCAAAAACTGCTTGTGAAGAAGTTTTATTCCGTCTGCCCAGGCAGCGTCAATCGTGTCGCTGTTTTCAAATGCTCTGTCAAAACCGTCGAGAACAGGGAGGAGCTCGCCTATTACATAACGGACACCTTCTTCTTTGCTTTCAGAGTGGATGGATGCGTTGCGCTTGCGGAAATTGTCAAAGTCTGCCTGGAGACGCTGGGCAAGCCGCACCGTGTCATCACGTTCTTTTTGAAGCGTTTCGATATGCTTCTTGAGCTGTTCAAACTCTTGGGAAGTGAGTTTGATCTCGGATGGTATGTTTTCTTCCGTTTTTGCAGAAGTTGTGGCTTCTGTTTCCTGATTTTCTTCGGATGTTTTTACTTCTTTGGAAGCCTTGTTCTTGTCCTTCAATTTAATTGTTCTCCTCATCTATCATATTTGTTAATACGGTACCTAAACTTTTACCGAAATATTCAAGCAGAGCAAGTACTCTTGAATAATCCATTCTGGTGGGACCTATGACGCCCAGAGAGCCGAGTTTTTCGCCGCCGACACGATATGTTGCCGTGACAACACTGCAATCTTTGATTACCGGATCGTTGTTCTCGTTTCCGATGGTGATGGAAAATTCGAGATTCGACGCATCGCTTAAGGCGGTGTATAAAGAATCGGTTCTTTCAAGTGAATTGAGCAGTGCTTTTGCCTTGTAAACATCGTTGTATTCGGGATGCTCAAGGAGTTTTGATGTTCCCGCAAACTCAACCCGGCTTTTATTTGAACCAATGCTTTTCTTTATTGAAGTCAGTAAAGCGTCAACATATTCTTTACCTGCACCGAGCTGAGCTGTGAGCTGAGCTATGCCTATGGCGTTTATGTCTTCTATGCGGCAGTTGGCAAAGCATTCTGTAAGCATGATTGAAAGCTGATGAAGACGATCGGAGGAGATTGTACGCGGAACTCTTATGATTGAGTCGCGGGCAATGCCTGCGTTTGTCACTACAACTGCAAGTGCTTTGCCGTCTGCAATGGGTATAAGCTCTATTCTTTTGAGCTTCACCGAAGAAAATCTGGGAGGCAGTATCATTGCAGTGTGGTTAGTCATATCTGACAAAACAATCGCTGTTTGTTTTATTATTGCATCAACATCATCAATCGTGTTTGAAAAATGATTCTCAATAAATCTTATTTCGTCGTTTGTGAGCATAGCACGCTGCATTATACTGTTCACATAATAACGATATGCTTTGTCGGACGGTATTCTGCCTGCCGAAGTATGGGGCTGTTCAAGATATCCCGATTCTTCAAGGTCGGACATTTCGTTGCGTATAGTGGCAGATGAAAGATTGATTTCGGGATGCTTGGAAATAGTGCGAGAACCCACCGGTGCAGCCGTGAGTATATAATCGTCTATTATTGCTTGAAGTATACGCATCTTTCGAA
>JAFSFN010000209.1 GCA_017435185.1 Clostridia bacterium
CATAAAAAGTGCCGCCATTTTCATGGTCGGCACTTTTTTCACTGCATTTTATTCTTCTACATTGGGAAGTTTCTTCAACGCAAGTTCTATTTCATCATCGGTGGGCACATAATTGTCCATCTGTCCGTTATGGAACTTTTCATATGCATACATATCAAAATAGCCCGTTCCCGTGAGTCCGAATACTATTGTCTTTTCCTCGCCTGTTTCTTTGCACTTCATTGCTTCATTTATTGCAATGCGTATAGCGTGTGAACTTTCGGGGGCAGGCAATATTCCTTCTACTCTTGCAAACAGCTCCGCTGCCTCGAAAACTTCCGTCTGAGCAACCGAGATCGCTTCCATCAAACCATCGGCATAGAGTTGCGAAAGTGTTGAATTCATGCCGTGATAACGAAGACCGCCTGCATGACTTGCCGAAGGTATAAAGCCACTGCCGAGCGTATACATCTTTGAAAGAGGACAAACCATGCCCGTGTCACAGTAGTCATATACATACTTGCCTCGTGTGAAACTCGGGCATGAAGAAGGTTCAACCGCTATTATGCGATAATCCGCTTCACTACGAATCTTTTCTCCCATAAACGGAGCAATAAGTCCGCCGAGATTTGAACCGCCGCCTGCACAGCCGATTATAATATCAGGCTTTATACCGTACTTATCAAGCGCAGTCTTTGTTTCAAGGCCTATTACCGACTGATGAAGCATGACCTGATTCAAAACACTGCCCAACACATAACGATAGCCGTCAAGTTTCGTTGCCTCTTCGACCGCTTCTGAAATAGCACAGCCCAAGCTGCCGGTAGTACCCGGATGCTCTGCAAGTATTTTTCTGCCCACTTCAGTATCCATAGAGGGTGACGGAGTTACCGATGCACCGTATGTTCGCATTACCTCACGGCGGAAAGGTTTTTGCTCGTATGATACTTTAACCATATGAACACGGCAATCAAGCCCGAAATACGAACACGCCATGGAAAGTGCCGTTCCCCACTGGCCTGCACCTGTTTCCGTAGTAACACCTTTAAGGCCCTGTTCTTTTGCATAATACGCCTGCGCAATTGCAGAATTGAGCTTATGACTTCCACTCGTGTTATTGCCTTCAAATTTATAATATATCTTTGCCGGTGTCTGCAATTTTTCCTCAAGGCAATATGCTCTTACCAAAGGCGAGGGACGGTACATTTTATAAAAACTCCTGATAGCTTCGGGAATTTCAATATACGGAGTTGTGTCATCAAGCTCCTGTTTAATGAGTTCCTCACAGAAAACACCCGAAAGTGCTTCGGCTTTCATCGGCTGATGTGTTTGAGGGTCAAGTAGCGGCGCCGGCTTATTCTTCATGTCTGCACGCAGATTGTACCATGCTTTAGGCATCTCCGATTCTTCAAGATATATCTTGTATGGGATTTCTTTGTTTGACATTTTTCTGTCTCCTTTCTTTTTGGGACAAAATATAAAAAATCCTGTCCCGCTATTTTGCTGGGACAGGATAAAGATTCGATCCTGCGGTGCCACCCGGCTTGGCATATTTTTATATGCCCTCTTTACGCATACTGTCATATGCAGACCTTTTTTCACGAAGAGTCACACTCCGTCTCACATACTCCGAGTTTTGCCGAACTAAACTCGTTTCCGATTGCCCTCAAAAGTCCATTCAGCTCCATGTTTTTCGCCGTAATTCCACCAATTTACAGCTCTCTGAGGAAAAAGGGATGAAACTTACTACTCTTTCTCAACGGTTTTGTATATTATACTGCAAACACTTTTGAAGTGTCAATGTTCTTATTCGTAAATGCGTACAGGTCGAGCCGCAAGACGGCACAATATCTCATTCTTGTTGCACTGTGCTTTCTGTGCGGCTTCTGCAACCGAAAGCGTGTTTTGTGTGCCGTCACCGTATATTATCGCAATGTCACCCTCTTTTACATCATCAACATCTGTCACATCGGCAACGCATTGGTCCATACACATTATGCCTATTAGCGGACATTTTTTTCCTCGTACAGTCACATAGCTTTTGCCGCCGAGTGCACGAGGATAACCATCGGCATAACCAAAAGGCAAAGTTGCCGCAACTGTGTCCCTCTCTGCCGTCCACTCAAGATCATAGCCCACGCCTTCACCTTTTGAAATGCATCTTATTCTTGAAATACGCGTCTGCATTGTCATAATTGGCTGCACTTCAACATTATCGCTTTCAAAGCCTTTCATTCCGTAAAGCACTGCGCCTGTGCGTATCATGTCAAGACGGAAATCGGGATAATCCACAGCACTTATGCTGTCTGCAATATGGCGATAACGGAAAGTATGCCCTTTTGCTTCGAGCTCATTTACGATATTCATGAACTTTTCAAGCTGAACTTCATCCGAAGCACGATCTTTCAACGCAAGATGCGAATATATTCCCTCTGCATAAATATTGGGAGTTTTGAGTATTTCGAAAAGTTCATCAATCGAATCAGTACCCAAACGGTTGAATCCTGTTTCAATTTTCAGATGAACAACTGCCTTTTTATTGAGTTTATTTGCCGCTTCACTCAATATTCGTGCCTGATGTGCCGAAAATATCGTAAGCGTGATATCATTTTCCACTGCCGTCTGTAAGAAACGATCAGGAGTAAACCCCAGAACAAACAGAGGTGCTTTCAAAAAGCTCTCGCGCAACTGCATCGCTTCTTCAAGGCGTGCCACGCCAAGATAATCTGCGCCATGTTCAAGCAGTGTAGGTGCTATCTCCTTTGCGCCGTGTCCATATCCGTTTGCCTTAACAACCGCCATAACGGCCACATTCTTGCCTGCCATTTTGCGTACAGCATCAAGATTTTCTCCCAGCTTTTTCAGAGATATATGTATACTCGTATCACCGATTATCATAACGGCTTCTCCATTAGTTTGAGCACTCCTGCCGTTACAAGTATAAGCCCTGTTAAAATGCAGTCATCATGCGGAGCAAAAGTTTCGCTGTGCAGTGACTGTATTTCCTCGCCTGCTTGGGCCGTTCCTATATTGAAATAACAGCCTTTTGCGGCATTGGCAAAATAAGCAAAATCATCCGCGCCCATGCTGGGAGTATCGCAGAATATTACATTCTGTTCACCAAGCAGTCTGCGCGCTTCTGCTGCTACGGACATCGTTACTGCCGCATTATTTATGAGAGCAGGGTAGTCATCAACTAAGTCTATATCGACATGTGCACCCCATGCAGATGCAACATTTTGTACAACAGAACGAATATACGTTTTAACATTTTCTGCAGTCTCATTATCCAAAACACGCACCGTGCCCTCGAGTGTCACTTCACCTGCTACAACATTATTACAGCTTCCGCCTTCTATTCTGCCTATCGTGACCACGACAGGAGTTGTCGGAGCAGTCAAGCGGCTACTCACTGTTTGAAGTGCCGTTATTATATTTGCGGCAACAACTATTGCGTCAATGCCCTGTTCGGGATGTGCACCATGGCAAGCCTTTCCCTTTACTTTTATTCGCAGATTTATGACTGCCGCATTCATTTTTCCCGGCAAGAACGCTGCTGCACCAAGGGGTATTGTGGGATCAACATGGATTCCCAGCACTGTATCAACAATCGGTGCTGTCATGCATCCCTCATCCACCATTATCTTTGCACCGCCCACAGTTTCCTCAGCAGGCTGAAAAAAGAGTTTTACCATGCAGGGAAGATCATTTTCTATGGTTTTGAATATCTTTGCCGCACCAAGCAATACCGCTGTGTGCACATCATGTCCGCAAGCGTGCATCACACCTGCATTTTTTTGATGTATACGGAAGTGCAGTTTTTTCTTCAATGGGCAAAGCATCTATATCTGCACGCACACCGACGGCTCTTTCGCCCTGACCTATGCAGGCACAAATACCGCCGTTGCTATATGTCGTATAACTGATATTAAGTGCATCAAGATGTTCGGCAATAAAGGCGAGGGTTTCCTTTTCCTCGCCTGAAAGTTCCGGATTTTGATGTAATACATGACGCAGTCTGATAGTCTCTTCAAACACACTGCGTACAAGATCGGCATGATTTTCCTTATACATTGTTAATCCTCACGCTTACCGTTTATGAATACTGCTTTTGTTTTTGTGAGATAGTGGAACGGATGTCCGCTGAAAACTACGATATCGGCATCCTTTCCAACACTTATAGAGCCAACTCTGTCTTCCACACCTGCAACCTTTGCCGCATTTATCGTAATGGCACGAAATGCCGCTTCTTCATCAAGACCCTCTCGCACTGCTATTGAAGCCAAATACGGAAGCAGCCACAATGCCACAACATCATGATCAGTCGTAATTGCAAATTCCACACCGACAGCGTTAAGTTCAGCCCCCATTCCAAGGTTTCCGCCCACCGTTTCGGGCTTGCCTGCAGGTCCGATACAAGGACCTACTATGGGAATTATTCCGGACTGTGCAATTTCGTTTATTATGCGCGAACCGCCCGTAGTATGAACGGTAGAACAGCGTATGTTAAACTCTTTCGCAATACGAAGCGCTGTGAGGATATCGTCCGCACGATGTGCATGGACATGTGCAGGTATCTCTCTTTTAAGCAGGGGAATAAGTGCTTCCATTTCGGGGTCATACACATCTTCGCCTGCATCTTTTTTATTCATGTAGCGGCGTGCATTTTCCAAAGTTTTTCTGAATATAGCGGCTGTTGCCATCCGTGTCATCGGTGAAGAACCTTTGCGCTCGCCGTAATTGCGCTTGGGGTTTTCTCCCATGGCACACTTTATGGCACAAGGTGCTTTCACTATCATTTTTTCAACATTGCTGTCGGATATCAGCTTCAAAACTGCCGCCTGACCGCCTATAACATTCGTACTGCCCGGAGACACAACAACGCTTGTAATACCTGCTTTGCGTGCCTTGGGGATTGCGATATCAAAAGGATAAAAGCCATCAACAACTCTCATGTCGGGAGTAACGGCCGCTGTAGTCTCATTACAGTCTTCACCCTCCCAGCGGAAACCCTCTTCCGAGATTCCGATATGGGAATGAGCATCCATAAGTCCCGGCATTATATAGCCGCCCTCTGCATCAACGACCTCTCCGCTGTACGGTACAGCAGATGCCATGTCACCAAAAGAAGTGATCACGCCGTTTTCAAAATCTACATAGCCGTTTTCATAGCGGCCGTTTTCAACGGTTATCAAAACACCATTCTGTATTCTCATCATTCAACCTCCTAACGGCATAAAAAATGATATTATCACCATGATTGCTCCGCACATCACTCGTGATATTGCTCTTGCGGCATCAACCTGTTTTTCCGTGAAATTCTCCTCATTCACAACGGTAGCGGAAGTTAAGTCATCATCAAAATCATCGCTGTCCATACGAAACGACGGTCTGTAGTGCTTCTTTTCTTTGAATCGACGATGAATATATGGTATCTTTACTTTCTTTTTGTTCGGATTTGTTCCAAATGGGCGCATACCCGCCATTTTCAAATAAGTAAACCAACCCCAACATATCATCACAAAACCCATAGCGCATACGGAATACACCATGTATACACCTGCGCCGAGCAATGCCCCAAGCAACAACGACAACACCAGCATTACTCCGAGATATTTGAACGCTCGCCTGTATATCAGGCGAATATAGCTTTTTCGCTCACCTTGCTGCATCTGTTTCAGATTCCGAGTTCTTTATGATAGAGACAAAGTTCTTTTTCATTGCCCAATATAAAGTGACCGGGCGTTATCTCAGTCCAAACAGGCTTGTCCGTGCTGTAATCATGCATCGAACGATCATAACTCAAAAGTGTTTTGTTTCGTTCAATATCAGGGTCAGGATACGGCACAGCCGAAAGCAGTGCTTTTGTATACGGATGGAGAGGGTGTTTGAACAGTTCTTCACACTCCGCAAGCTCTACAATGCGTCCTTTGTTTATTACTGCAATACGGTCGGAAATAAAGCGAACAACGGAAAGGTCATGTGCAATGAACAGATATGTAAGTTCACGCTCACGCTTGAGTTTGTTCAAAAGGTTGATAACCTGTGCTCTGATAGACACATCAAGCGCAGAAATAGGTTCGTCTGCCACTACGAAATCGGGATTCATAACAAGACTTCGCGCAATACCTATTCTCTGGCGTTGACCTCCCGAAAATTCGTGGGGAAATCTTGAGGAAAACTCACTCGAAAGGCCTACCTCGCCCATTATCTTCTCCACTTTTTGGAGGCGGTCCGCTTCATTATCGAAAAGATGGTAGTTGTAAAGTCCTTCCGAAACTATATAATCCACTTTTGCACGCTCATTAAGCGATGCCA
>JAFSFN010000210.1 GCA_017435185.1 Clostridia bacterium
GTATCATAAATGGAGAATGTAACGCTGCCGCCTGTGGTCTGGACACGGAAGATAGTGTATGTGGAGTTTCCGCCTGCCGCCACTCTTTTAGTCGTACCCAAAGAAGTAGCACTCTTTGTTGCATAGTTCATATACGACAATCTGTTAAGGGCTGTGTAGTCGTATGTTTTACCTGCTTCATATTTTATTCTTGCAATCTGCAACGACCAATTGTAGGTTGTATTTGTCTCAGCTTTACAACCTAAATAGAGATAATTCACTCCGTTGTAGGTATACATATCCAATGACTGACCGTGGCCGCAATTATTGAAAGTCATACGGTCAACATATGTGGCAGTATTGCCGCTGATTTTAAGTCTTGACAAATATGTAGTTGAATCCACACGCTGTGTAATATAGATATATGTAGTTGCAACATAGAAATTCTGTATTGCTCTGCCCAAAGGCAATCCTTTGAGCGTATATGCCAATGTTGCCTTGGCCGACACTGTTGAGTTCGGTGTTGCGGCATTTGCAGTGCTGATAGTACCCAGCATTAACATGACAACGATCATTATCATTGACAATACTCTCAAAGCCGTCTTCTTTGTTCCTGTCATAAAATACCCTCTCTCTATTTATTTATATATAGCAATAATATTATGCTATTGTATTTTCTTTTATTTGTCAATCTTTTCATTGGCAAATATTATAGTTTAGATATTTTTTTAATTATTAATAGGTTTATTATCTACCGCATAATATTGTTGATGTTTCAACAATATTGTGGTATGCTTATATTGTTGAAGTTTTAACAAATACAACTTTTTCAGCTGTTTTTGAAAGGAAAAACAATATGAACAATATCGACAAAAAATACGAAGCGCTGTTCACACCCTGGAAAATAGGCAAAGTTGAAATAAAAAACCGCATCGTGATGTGCCCTATGGGCGGCACTTCACTGTTCGGTTGGTTTGAGCTTGGCGGCTGTCATTTTGACAAAGAAGCCGCAAAACTTTTTTTGGAAAGAGCAAACAACAATGTAGGTCTAATTATTCCGGGTATTGCTCCCTTGCGAGATACATTCTGGGGCAAATGGCTCTGGCAAAAACCCCAAATGTTTAGTGAGCTCAAAGAGTTTATGGACGAAATCCATAAAACAGGCGCAAAACTGTTTGTTCAGCTCACTGCAGGTATGGGCCGTTCATGGGCTATCACCGAGCTTGTTGCGCCCCTTCACAAAAACAAGTTTACTCGTGCCGTTATCAAGCCCATAATCGACACCTCTCACGAGCTTGCCAGTCCGAGTCCCCAACCATCTCGTTGGGCACATGACATAATATGTCCCGAAATGACAGCAGAACAGATTCACGAGATAATCGAAGCATTTGCAAAAACGGCAAAACTTTGCCGTGATGCTAATGTTGACGGCGTAGAAGTTCACGCAGTACACGAAGGTTATTTGCTTGACCAATTTGCAATTGAATTTTTCAATAAGCGCACAGATGATTATGGCGGAAGTTTTGAAAACCGTTATCGTTTTGCAACAGAGGTTGTTCGCGCAATAAAGGAAGAATGCGGAAATGACTATCCCGTTTCTTTGCGCTACTCAGTAGAATCAAAAATGAAAGGATTTTGCGAGGGTGCCATGCCGGGCGAACACTATACCGAAGTCGGCAGAAACATGCAAGAATCCGAAAAAGCAGTAAAATATCTTCAGGAAGCAGGCTATGACATGCTCAACGCCGACAACGGAACTTATGACTCATGGTATTGGGCACATCCGCCTATGTATATGCCCGAGAATTGCAATCTTGACGATGTTTCTCATATAAAGAAATTTGTTGATATACCTGTAGTCTGTGCCGGAAGAATGGATCCGCAAGTGGGTGCAAAAGCCATTGAATCAGGTAAGATCGATGCTGTAGGTATAGCACGTCAATTTCTTGTCGATCCCGAGTGGATCACAAAAATGATCGAAGACAGACTTGAAGATATCAAGCCCTGCATCTGCTGTCACAGCGGCTGTTTCAATTTTTCATCATCCAAAGGGCACGCAAACACACAGGACCTCACCGATACCATGGGGCTTGCACGCTGTGCACTTAATCCCGAGACGATGCAATCAAAAAAATACAATATTCAGCCTGCAAAGAAACTCAAAAAAATTGCTGTAATAGGCGGCGGTATCGGCGGCATGGAAGCAGCCATAGTTTGCGCTAAGCGCGGTCACAAAGTTACTCTTTATGAAAAGACAGACAAACTCGGCGGTGTGTTTATTGCAGCTGCCGCCCCATCATTCAAAGAAAAAGACCGTGCACTCATTGCCTGGTACATAAGAGAGCTTTACAAGCATCCCGTTGAAATAAAGCTGAGCACTGAGATAACCGATGTTAAAGCACTCGATGCTGACGAGATAATAGTCGCAACGGGTTCAAAAGCAAAACAACTTACGGTAAAAGGTGCAGACAAAGCCATCGAAGCCGTTGACTTCTTGCTCAAAAAAGCTGTCGTCGGAGAGAATGTTGCTGTTATAGGCGGCGGGCTCACCGGATGCGAAATTGCATATGAGCTTTATTTGCAAGGCAAAAAACCCACAATCATCGAAATGCAGGATGACCTTATAACAGCTAAGGGTATCTGCCTTGCCAACACCAGCTATCTTCGTGATTTCTTCAAGACAAACAAAGTTCCCGTACATCTTGAAACATCTCTCTGCGAAATCGCTGACGGAGAAATCACCGTCAAGAACAAAGACGGAAAAACCTTAAAAATAAAAGCTGATTCTGTAATTACCTCAATAGGCTATAATTCCTCTCCCATTGCACTCAAGAGCAAGCACATACATGTAATAGGTGACGCCGCAAAGGTAGGAAATCTGCGCAGTGTCATATGGGGCGCTTGGGACATATGCACAAAACTCTGATTATTTGATAAGGAGAACAAGAAATGATATTAACCAAGGAACAGCAAGCAATACTCAACGGCGAAAAAGGCGAAACATTGGCCAAAGTAATGAAGACCCTGATCATGTACGGTAATGCCTTTGAAGCTGAAAAACTTGTGCCAATTACATCACAATACAATCATTTGGTAACTTCTTTCGGGCTGAAAGTTATGTCCCCCGTATACGATCTCATGCAGCAATTGCTTGAAGCAGGTGTTGCATCGGGACAAAAGTTTTCCGTTGACCCCCGACCGCTTGATAAAAACGTGCCTGCCTCTTTCCTGCAAAATTTAGTATTCAATAAATTCATGTATACCAAGCAGGATTTTTATGAAAAGCAATTAGAAGAACTCGGTCTTATGGATAAAGATGCGTTCAGCTGCACCTGCTATATGGATGAAGTAGGCAACAAGCCTAAAAAGGGTGAAGTGCTTTCCTGGGCAGAATCAAGCGCCGTCGTTTATGCCAACTCGGTTCTCGGCGCAAGATGCAACCGTAATTCGGGAATAATCGATATTATGGGTTCCATAGTAGGCTATGTTCCTTATTTTGGGCTTCTGACCGATGAAGGAAGAAAAGCCACTTGGATAATCAAAGTTCAGACATCAAAAAAGCCTGAAGCTCAGCTTCTCGGCTCCGCTATCGGCATGAAAGTCATGGAAGATGTCCCCTATGTTATCGGTCTTGATAAATGGCTCGGCAACGAATTAAACGACTCCGCTTGCTCATATTTGAAAGATTTCGGCGCTGCAACAGCATCAAACGGCGCTGTCGGTCTTTATCATATTGCAAACCTCACTCCCGAAGCAGTTGAAAACGGTGAAAAACTTATAGCAGAAGGCGCACAGGAATATGTCATAGATGATGCCGAGCTTGAAAGGGTAAAAAAGAATTATCCCATAGTTTGGAAAGACCCTGATGCCGCTCCAAAACTTTGCTTTATCGGATGTCCTCATCTTTCGCTCAGTCAGCTCAAAGACTGGACCGAAAGAATCGAAGGATCACTAAAAAACAGCGGAAAGAAAAAAATTGCCATTCCCACAGTGCTTACTGCTGCACCCAAGGTTTTGGAAAAATTCGAGAAAACAGATTACGCTTCCAGGCTTAAGGCAATGGGTGTTATAACATCATATATTTGTCCGCTTATGTACATGAACAATCCGCTTTGCAAGAAAATGCCCGTCATAACTTCTTCAAATAAACTGCGCACCTACACCAGCGCAAAGTATTACACAGACGATGAGATCTTGCATGCAATAACCAACGGAGGTAAATGACAATGAAACAATTTCAAGGAAGAGTTATAACTCCCGGAGAAGTGACTGCTCAAGCCGTTGTCACAACTCAAGGCTTTAATACATTAGCATCCCTTCAAATGGCTCTGCAGTTTGGCGATAAGGATGT
Organism: Clostridia bacterium; assembly: GCA_017435185.1. Classification (GTDB taxonomy): domain Bacteria; phylum Bacillota; class Clostridia; order Christensenellales; family CAG-138; genus RGIG3096. Next base: position 4,331 of record JAFSFN010000210.1, read on the forward strand.
AAAATGCGGCGACCAGAACAACGAAGAACTTCACGGCAAGCCTTTGATAAACAAGGCCCTCTGCCTTCCCCAAACAATCGGCTCAACAACGGGCGGTCTCGTTCTTTACTGTGCGTGCGCAATGAAGAAAAATCCCGCTTGTATGCTTTTCGCCAATCACATCGACTCTCTTGCCGCTGCCGGTGCAGTGCTTTCTGATGTGTGGGTCGACGGCGTTACAATGCCCGTTATCGACTCTCTCGGCGATGAATTTTTAAGCTATGTAAAAGACGGAATGACAATAACAGTCAAGCCGGGCGGTATAGTTGAAGTCGGTTGATAATTGCCGATATTATAACCTGATTTGCAGTAAATTCATGTAACACAGGAGAACAACCAATGAAGTTTTACGAATTTGGCAATACAAGTAATCCGACAATTATGTGCTTACCCGGTAATTTTATGACACACCGCCAGTTTGAGAACATTGTACCTACGCTTATTTACAAAAAACAAGACACCCCAAATGACGGGGCGTCATAAAACAGTTGCACTCCCGGCAGGATGATCTGCCGGGAGTGTTCTTGTATATATTACAGCTATGTGATAAGATCAACGTAACAATTAGACAAATTAGAATTTGTATGGATGTAAACCATGATAATCGTAACTTGACACGGAGACAGGAATACATGAAATTTTATATCGTAGATTGTTTTGCAGAGGAGAAATATCAGGGCAATGAATTGCTGGTTGTTATGGCAGACAGACCGGTCAGCGATGAAGAACAGCAGAAGATCGCGAGGGAAATCAATTTCTCGGAAACGACATTCATTCTGTCGGGTAAGCAGGATAACGGCGGCTATGATGTCAGAATCTGGACACCGAATGTGGGTGAAGTTCCTTTTGCAGGACATCCCACTCTTGGTACTGCATATATCATCCACAAGGTTTTGGAAAAAGGAAGCAGCACAGAAATAAAACTAAACTTAAAAGCAGGACAGATCCCCGTCAAAGTAACGGAAGACGGATTGATCATGCGTCAGAACCAGCCGGAGTTCGGAGCAGAAATCGATAGAAACATCATTGCAGATATTTTCGGGATCGAAGTAGATGATATCCGCGAAGACCTCCCTGTTGAATGGGTTTCTACAGGCCTTGAAGCTGTCATCATCCCGTTAAAACACCGTGACACACTGAGAAAGCTCGCCTGTGATAAAGAAAAGTTCAATGCTTATGTGAAGAAACACCCCACATGTTACTGCAATCACCTGTTTTTTGTCGATATGCAAAACCGCAGCTTTGCAGCAAGATGTCTGATGGAGGATTTCGTAGAGGATCCTGCTACCGGAAGCGCCAATGGAGATCTTGCAGGTTACTTTATGAAGCACGATTATTTCAACAGCAAAGATGTGTTTTATACGGTTGTCCAAGGGGAAGATATGGACAGAAAAAGCGTGCTGCATATCCATGCTGTATTGAACGAGGGGGTTTATACGATTGAAGTTGGAGGAAATGTATATATCGTCGCCTCCGGAGAATGGGAGTAAGGAATATGGAAATCAGACATACAACAGAGAAAGATTTTAACAGAATAATGGAAATATATGCTTACGCAAGGCAATATATGGCTGAAACAGGTAATCCGAACCAATGGGGACCGACCAACTGGCCGCCAGAAGACCTGATCCATGAAGACATAAAGGCGGGA
>JAFSFN010000211.1 GCA_017435185.1 Clostridia bacterium
GTTCAAGCATGTAAGCCCCGCAGGTGAGGCTGTTGGCGAAAAGCTCTCCGACGACTTGAAAAAGGCTTGTGCGGTTGACGATATCGAGGGTCTTGACGATTCGCCCCTTGCCTGCGCATATGCAAGAGCAAGAGGTACCGACAGAATGTCATCCTTCGGCGATTTTATTGCTCTTTCCGATGTGTGCGACAAAACCACCGCAATGATAATCAAGCGTGAAGTTTCTGACGGCATAATAGCTCCGGGCTACACCGATGAAGCACTTGAGATACTCAAATCAAAGCGCAAGGGCACATATAACATAATCGAGATTGATCCCGACTATGTTCCCGATCCCATCGAGCGCAAGCAGGTCTACGGCATAACTTTTGAGCAGGGCAGAAACGAAGTTAAGATAGATGCAGAAATGCTCAAAAACATAGTTACCGAAAATAAGGATATCCCCGAGAGCGCAAAGCGAGATTTGCTTATTGCTCTCATAACCTTGAAATATACACAGTCCAACTCCGTATGCTACGCATCGGGCGGACAGACAACCGGCGTCGGTGCAGGTCAGCAGTCGAGAATACACTGCACAAGACTTGCAGGACAGAAGTCTGATATATGGCATCTGCGCCGCCATGAAAAGGTGCTTAATCTTCCCTTCGCTGAAAATCTGGGCAGACCCGACAGGGACAATGTAATAGATGTCTACATCTCCGATCAGAGCGAGGATGTATTGGGCGATGATGTATGGCAGAACTACTTCACAACACGCCCCGAACCCCTGACGGCAGAAGAAAAGCGAGCATATCTTGACACGATAACAGGTGTATCTGTGGGCAGTGACGCATTCTTTCCGTTCTCCGACAACATCGAAAGAGCAAGAAGAAGCGGCGTTTCCTACATTGCACAGCCGGGCGGCTCGGTAAGAGACGATATCGTTATAGACTGCTGCAACAAGTACGGCATCGCAATGGCGTTCACAGGTGCAAGATTGTTCCATCACTGATAAATTAAGGAGTAAACAACCATGAAAATAATGGTCGTCGGCGGCGGCGGAAGAGAACATGCGATAATAAAGAGCATAAAGAAAAATCCCAAAGCCGAAAAGATATATGCACTTCCCGGCAATGGCGGTATTTCGCAGGATGCACAGTGTGTTGATATCGGTGCAAAGGATATTGATGCAATAGTTGAATTCGCTAAAAAAGAGGGCATCGACTTTGCTGTGGTTGCTCCCGATGACCCGTTGGTATTGGGCGCCGTCGATGCGCTCCATGAAAATGGCATAAAGTGCTTCGGTCCTTGTGCGGCGGCCGCCGCTATCGAGGGCAGCAAGGTGTTCTCAAAAGGACTTATGAAGAAATACGGCATACCGACTGCCGATTATGAAGTCTTTGACGATGCCGAAAAAGCACTTGTCTACATTGAAAATAATGCAAAATACCCCACTGTCATAAAGGCGGACGGTCTTGCTCTGGGCAAGGGCGTTATAATCGCACAGGATAAAGACGAGGCTGTAAGTGCGGTAAAATCCATAATGGAAGACCGTATATTCGGTGCAAGCGGCAGTAACATCGTTATAGAGGAATTCCTCACAGGTGTTGAAGTGTCGGTGCTTGCGTTTACCGATGGTAAGACAGTCGTCCCCATGATATCGTCAATGGACCATAAGCGTGCGCTTGATGGTGATGAGGGGCTTAATACGGGCGGCATGGGCACTATTGCTCCAAGTCCTTTCTACACAAAAGAAATTGCGGATGAGTGTATGGAAAAGATATTCCTGCCCACCGTTGAAGCAATGAATAAAGAAAACAGAAAATTCAAGGGCTGTTTGTATTTTGGGCTTATGCTCACACCCAACGGCCCTGCAGTAATAGAATACAACTGCCGTTTCGGTGATCCCGAAACACAGGTCGTACTTCCCATGCTCAAAACGGACTTGCTCGACATCATGTTGGCTGTTGAAGAAGAGAGACTTGCTGACATAAATGTTGAGTTTGAAAGCGGCGCCTGCTGCTGCGTGATAATGGCATCGGGCGGCTATCCTTTAAGCTACGGTAAGGGCTATGAAATCACTATAGAAGATGATATCGAGGCAATGGTATACCATGCAGGTACCAAAAAAGACGGTGATAAGTTCATTACGAGCGGCGGTCGTGTGCTGGGCGTTTGTGTGAGAGAAAAAGAACTGTCATCGGCAATAAGCGGTGCATATGAACAGGTCAAAAAGATAAACTTCAAAGATGCTTTTTACAGGCGTGACATAGGCGCAAAAGCATTGAAAGCACAGAGGTGAAAAAATGGTTTACAGAGTATTTGTAGAAAAGAAAAAAGGTCTTGCTCATGAAGCGGCGTCGGTTAAGTCGGATATCGTTTCACAGCTCATGATAGGCGGTTTGAGCGATGTTCGTCTGTTCAACCGCTATGATGTTGAAAACATAGAAAAGGAGCTCTTTGAGCGTGCGTGCAAGAATGTGTTCTCAGAGCCCCAGCTCGATGATGTTTATTTCGAGCTTCCCGAAGTGGGCGCCGCGGCTGTTTTTGCCGTTGAATATCTGCCCGGTCAGTTCGACCAGAGAGCGGACAGTGCGGCTCAGTGCATACAGCTCATATCCTGCGGCGAGCGTCCCACAGTCAGGACGGCAAAGGTCTATATGCTCTTTGGCTCGCTCACCGATGAAGAAGTGAACATGGTAAAAAAGCATCTTATAAATGCGGTCGAGTGCCGTGAAGCGGCTTTTGAACTTCCCGAAACACTCAAGACAGAAACGGTAATTCCTGAAACTGTCGATACAGTCGAGGGCTTCATCTCAATGACCGATGAAGAAATTCCTTCTTTCATAAAGAAATACGGTCTTGCGATGGATGCAGCGGATGTAAAGTTCTGCCGTTCATATTTTGCAGACGAAAAGCGTGACCCTACTATTACGGAAATACGCATGATAGATACATACTGGAGCGACCATTGCCGTCATACCACATTCCTTACGAAGATAGACAGCGTAGAGTTTGATAATGAACAGGTGCAAAAGGCATATGAACGCTACATAAAGGTCAGGGGCGAAATTAAAAGAACAAAGCCCATAAACCTCATGGATATAGGCACTATAGCAGGCAGATATCTCAAACACACAGGCGACTTGAAGAATGTTGACGAGTCCGAGGAGATAAATGCTTGTACGGTGAAAATCAAGGCAAATGTCAACGGCAATATTGAAGATTGGCTTTTGCTCTTTAAGAACGAAACACATAACCACCCCACGGAGATAGAGCCGTTCGGCGGTGCGGCGACCTGCATCGGCGGCGCTATCCGTGACCCCCTTTCGGGCAGAGCATATGTATATCAGGCAATGCGTGTAACGGGTGCGGCAAATCCGCTTGCAAAGACGAGCGAGACAATCCCCGGAAAACTGCCCCAGCGCAAGATAGTAACCGCGGCCGCACAGGGCTACAGCTCATACGGCAACCAGATAGGCCTTGCAACAGGCATGGTCGATGAGCTCTACCACAGCGGTTATGCGGCAAAACGCATGGAGATAGGTGCTGTAGTCGGCGCCGCTCCTGCAGAGAATGTGCGCCGAGAGCGTCCCATAGACGGTGATATAGTCATTCTGCTTGGCGGCAGAACAGGCCGTGATGGCTGCGGCGGTGCAACAGGCTCGAGCAAATCACACGATTTAAGCTCACTTACAAGCTGCGGTGCAGAAGTTCAGAAAGGTAACGCTCCCGAGGAAAGAAAGCTCCAGCGCTTGTTCCGAAATAAAGAAGCAGCGCGCCTCATAAAACGCTGTAATGACTTTGGCGCAGGCGGCGTCAGCGTTGCCATAGGCGAATTGGCAGACGGTTTGAGAATAAACCTCAATGCTGTTCCCAAAAAATATGAAGGCCTTGACGGTACAGAACTTGCGATAAGCGAATCTCAGGAAAGAATGGCAGTCGTCGTGGCAAAAGAAGATGTCGATCGCTTCTTTGAACTTGCACACACGGAAAATCTTGAAGCAACCATAGTTGCAGTCGTAACGGAAGAAAAGCGTCTTGTCATGGAATGGAACGGCAAGTGCATAGTTGACATTTCAAGAGAATTCCTCAACTCAAACGGCGCTGAAAAGCATATAAGCGTAAAAGCGGCACAGACAGAAGAAATAAAGAAAACCGTTTGCGGCAATACATTTGCCGAAAAATACAATTCACTTGCAGATGACTTGAATGTTTGCTCAAAGCGTGGTCTGTCCGAGAGGTTTGACTCGACGATCGGTGCAGGTTCGGTACTCATGCCCTTTGGCGGAAAGTATCAGCTCACGCCCACACAGGTCATGGCGGCAAAACTGCCGGTATTGAGCGGTGACACGACTTCATGCTCGGTGATGGCATGGGGCTACAATCCTTTCATTGCCGAAAAAGATCCATATGTTTCGGCATACCTTGCCGTTGTGGAATCCGTGTCAAAGCTCGTTGCATCGGGCGCTCCGCTTGATGACTGCTATTTGACGTTCCAGGAATATTTTGAAAAGCCCCTTACAGACCCCAAGCGTTGGGGCAAGCCTTTTGCGGCACTGCTTGGCGCGCTTGACGCTCAGCTTGATTTGAAGAAAGCGGCAATAGGCGGTAAGGACTCTATGAGCGGCTCATTTGAAAAGCTCGATGTTCCGCCGACACTGGTATCCTTTGCGATAACCATGGGCGATGTAAATGCTGTTATCTCGCCCGAGTTCAAGCGCATAGGCGCTCAAGTTGTGCTTGTAAAGCCCGAATACAAGGCAAACGGCATACCCGAGATAAACAGCCTCAATGCTGTATACGCAAAAGTGCACGAGCTTATTGCGGCAAAGAAAGCAGTCAGTGCATATACGCTCACATACGGCGGTGCGGCTGAAGCAATAATGAAGATGTGCATGGGCAACGGCCTCGGCTTTGAATATGATGACGCAGTTAATGAAGATGATATCTTCGCATATAACTATGGTGCATTCATACTTGAACTGGCGGAGGGCGTGAGCGCAAGTGATGTGTGTTTAACAAAGCTCGGTCAGGTCACAGCAGATAACACCATCAAATACAAGAACGAAAGCGTTGATACAAAGACGCTCTTCGGTATATATGAAAACAAGCTCGAGAGCGTGTTTTCCTGCAACATACCCATGGAGAACAAGCCCATAATAAACGAGCTGTACACAAGAACTCAGACTCAGAAAGCGGCGGTGACAGTGAGCGGCAAGCCCAAGATCGCCATCCCGGTATTCCCCGGCACAAACTGCGAATATGACACGGCAAAGGCGATCGAGCGTGCCGGCGGCGAAGCTGAGATACTGGTCATAAAGAATTTGGGCGCAAACGATGTTGCTCAGTCGGTGGAAGCGTTTGCAAAGCTGATAAAGCGTTCGCAGATGATATTCGTTCCCGGCGGCTTCTCGGGCGGCGATGAGCCCGAGGGCAGCGGCAAGTTCATAACCGCATTCTTCAGAAATCCCGAAATAACCGACGCTACGCATGAATTGCTCAAAAATCGTGACGGTTTGATGTGCGGCGTGTGCAACGGCTTCCAGGCACTTGTAAAGCTCGGCTTGGTGCCCTACGGCGAGATAAGGGAAACTGATATTTCGTGCCCGACACTCACCTATAATGTAATCGGCAGACACCAGTCGCGTATCGTAAGAACACGAGTGGTATCAAATAAATCACCGTGGCTGTATGCAACACAGCCGGGCGAGGTGTACAATGTACCCATCTCACACGGTGAAGGCAGATTTATCTGCGATGAAGAGTTGCTTAATCAGCTCTTTGAAAACGGCCAGGTCGCGACCCAGTATTGTGACCTTGACTCGAATCCGACATATGACATCGCATATAACCCGAACGGCTCGATATGCGCTGTTGAGGGCATCACATCGCCCGACGGCCGCGTCTTTGGCAAGATGGGTCACACAGAACGTGTAGGCAAGAGCCTCTACAAGAATGTTGAGGGCAATTACGACATGGGCATATTCGATTCTGCCGTAAAGTATTTTAAGTAATCAAATTTTAAGTTTCTAAGGAGGAGTACAAAATGAAACAGGTTTATCAGGGTAAAACAAAAAACGTATACGCACTTGACAACGGTAATTACCTTCTCAAGTTCAAGGATGATTGCACAGGAGAAAACGGCGTTTTCGACCCCGGCGCAAACACTGTCGGCTTGCAGATAGAGGGTATTGGCAGAGAAAATTTGCGTATGTCCATTCTCTTCTTTGACGAGCTCAAGAAGCAGGGCATTGCAACACACTATGTAAGTGCAAATGTTGAAGAAGCAACAATGGAAGTCCTTCCTGCAACACCCTTCGGTAAAGGTCTTGAAGTCATCTGCCGTTACAGAGCAGTCGGCAGCTTCTACAGACGCTACGGCGATTATATCGAAGAAGGCGCTCTTCTCCCTGCATATGTTGAAATGACTTTCAAAGACGATCAGCGCGGCGATCCCTTGGTAACTTGTGAAGCGCTTGAGGCTCTCGGAGTAATGGACAAGGCTCAGTATGAAGCAACAAAGGAACTTACACAGAAGATAACAAAGGTCGTTGCAGACAAGCTCGCAGAAAAAGAACTTGAACTCTATGATATTAAGTTTGAGTTTGGCGTAAATAATGGCAATGTCATTCTTATCGATGAAATCGCATCGGGCAATATGCGTGTTTACAACAAGAACGGTGAGTATGTAGAGCCTGTTACACTCACAAAGATGATGCTTTCTTAAAAATATAAGAAACGGAGGACAGGCAATGGCTTATTATTATGAAGAAGCATCGCATACCTTCAGCGAATATTTGCTCGTACCGGGCTATTCTTCCGCTGAATGTATACCGAGCAATGCTTCACTTAAAACTCCTCTTGTAAAATACAAGAAGGGCGAAGAACCCACTATTTCATTGAATGTTCCCATGGTTTCCGCAATAATGCAGTCGGTATCTGACGATAAGATGGCCGTTGCGCTTGCGAAAGAGGGCGGAATATCTTTCATTTACGGTTCTCAGACAATACAGGAGCAGGCGGAAATGGTACGCCGTGTAAAGTCTTATAAAGCAGGTTTTGTATCGAGTGATTCAAATCTTGCTCCCGACGCTACGCTTGCAGATGTTATATTCCTCAAGGAGCAGACGGGCCATTCCACGATAGCTGTTACCGAGGACGGCACATCAAACGGTAAGCTCCTTGGTATCGTAACGAGCAGGGATTACCGTGTCAGCCGCATGGAAAAAGACACAAAGGTCACCGAGTTTATGACTCCGCTTGAAAAGGTAATATTTGCACGCGAGGGCACAACGCTCAAGGAAGCCAACAACATCATATGGGACCACAAGCTCAATTCGCTTCCCATACTCGATGATGAGGGCAGACTTGCGTCATTCGTGTTCAGAAAGGACTATGATTCCCACAAAGAAAACCCGCTGGAGCTTCTTGACTCAAGCAAGCGTTTCGTGGTAGGCGCAGGTATTAACACTCGTGACTATGAAGAACGTATTCCTGCTCTTGTCGAGGCAGGTGTCGATGTTGTGTGCATCGATTCATCCGAGGGTTATACCGAGTGGCAGAAGCGCACTATCGAATTTGTTCGCAAGACATACGGCGATACTGTTAAGATAGGCGCAGGCAATGTTGTTGACCGTGACGGTTTCCGCTTCCTTGCTGAAGCAGGCGCTGACTTTATAAAGGTCGGTATCGGCGGCGGCTCCATTTGCATAACCCGCGAAACAAAGGGTATCGGCCGTGGTCAGGCAACAGCTGTTATA
>JAFSFN010000212.1 GCA_017435185.1 Clostridia bacterium
AAGATTTGATGGCATAGTGATTGATGCGGATTACATCTTGTTGGGGAACCCGGTCTGCACGGCCTTTTGTCACAGGCACACCATGAGAATCAGCAGCACGCCCCGATATACGGGCAGCTTCGTGACAACCGGTCATGGTGCATACCCGACGAGGATCACAGATACTCTTGACTCCGTCGGTAACACAACAGCAGCTATCGGTAAGGGCTTCGCTATCGGCTCCGGCGCTTTGGCAGCATTGTCCCTTATGATTTCCTTCATTTACTCTTACATTCCCGCTGAAGAAGTTGTAGCAGCAGGCGGTGTTGCACTTAACATCATCGACGCTATGACATTGGCTGGCGCAATCGTCGGCGGCGCATTGCCCTTCTTGTTCTCGGGTATGCTCATCGATGCAGTTGCAAAGGCAGCTCGTAAGATGGTCAGTGAAGTTCGCCGTCAGTTCAAAGAGATCCCCGGTATCTTGGAAGGTACTGCAAAGCCTGACTACAAGACTTGCATCGAAATTTCTTCCAAGGGCGCTATCGGCGAAATGAAAGTTCCCTCTTTGCTCGCAGTTGCAGTTCCTGTTGTTTGCGGCTTCATATTCGGACCCCGGTTTGTTGGCGGTTTGCTTATCGGCTCAACAATCGCTGCTATCATGATCGCTATCTTCACAGGCAATGCAGGCGGTGCATGGGATAACGCTAAGAAGTACATCGAAACAGGCGTATTCGGCAAGGAAAACGGCAAGGGCACACCTACTCACGATGCAGCAGTTGTCGGCGATACAGTCGGCGATCCTTTGAAGGATACAGTCGGACCCTGCTTGGATATCTTCATCAAGATCATGTCCACAGTTTCCTTGACATTCGTTTGCGTATTCAAGGACTTCAATCTCTGGAGTGTAATCCAGCAGTGGCTCGGTATCTAAGATACAGACTAATGCTTAATAAACCGCCCAAGCACGAATGTGCTTGGGCGGTTTTCAAATGAACAATAAATGATGCAAAATTGAAAGACAGATAAGGATTAACTTCCTTATTATAATGATGTCTTGGGAAATTCTGCATCCTTACTCCGGATAGGAGAGGGGAGCAAGGCACAAATCAGTGCAGCCACGACGAGTGCGAAGATCGCAAGGATCTTGTACTCGCGGCGCATAAATGTGTTAGCGCCCTGCTTGATGAGTGCGGATACTTCGATGATTTTCTTGTTGACGGTGCGTTTTTTCATGTTGTTATGCTGAATTTAAGTGCCTCCGTGCTTTGTGCAATATAAGTATAATGTTAGAGAAAATGCCCCAAAAAACACGCTTGCGTGTGTGTTGACATTTTTGAAAATATCTCGTAGAATCACGTTGTGTTAAATCGACTGAAGCATGGGAGGAGAAATTTTGGATACTTTATTTGACAATATTGCGTCATTGGCGCAGGGCGACAGCTGGAAAATGATCATAATGTGGATCATAGGTGCTGTTTTGATTGCCCTTGCGATCCTGAAGGACATGGAGCCTTCACTGTTGCTACCTATTGGTTTCGGCGCTATTTTGATGAACCTGCCGGGCGGTAATCTTGAGGTTATTCACACACTGTTTAATGCCGGTATCGCCAGCGAGCTGTTCCCGCTGTTGCTGTTTATCGGTATTGGTGCCATGATTGACTTCGGTCCTTTGCTCGCCAACCCAAAACTGATGATTTTCGGTGCTGCGGCACAATTCGGCATTTTCTTTACCTTCTTCATGGCAAGCCTTTTTGGCTTCGATATTGCCGATGCAGCTTCAATTGCTATCATTGGTGCTGCTGACGGCCCCACATCCATTGTTGTTGCTAACAATCTTAACAGTGGTTACCTTGGTGCTATTACTGTTGCCGCATATTCCTACATGGCTCTTGTTCCTATAGTACAGCCGCCTGTAGTAAAGCTCCTCACTACCAAGAAAGAACGTTTGATCCGTATGCCTTATGAGGCTAAGGAAATTTCAAAAACCACTCGCATTCTTTTCCCGATCATCATTACTGTTATCACAGGTTTGTTTGCACCTGATGCGGTAGCGCTTATCGGCTTCCTGATGTTTGGCAACCTGATTCGTGAATGTGGTGTTCTTAACGCTCTGTCCGAAACTGCACAGAAGGTTCTTGCAAATCTTATTACACTGTTCCTTGGCTTAACAATTGCCGCTCGTATGGGTTATCAGGAATTCCTGCAGATTGAAACTTTGATGATTATGGCACTGGGCCTTGTGGCATTTATCTTTGATACTGCCGGCGGTGTATTGATTGCAAAGCTGATCAACCTCTTCCTGCCGAAGGGCAAGAAGCTCAATCCCATGATAGGTGCAGCCGGTATTTCCGCATTCCCCATGTCATCCCGTGTTATCCATAAGATGGGATTGAAGGAAGATCCGCACAACTTCTTGCTTATGCATACTGTCGGCGTTAACGTTTCGGGACAGATCGCATCCGTTATTGCAGGCGGTCTTATAATGACACTGGTTTATCACATTTAAGGAGGTGCGCTAATGAATACGATTTTATTAAATAATGTTGCCGCTATTCCGCAACGTCCTGCAAACTATATGGAGGCTTTGAAGCTGATTGGAGAAGGCTGGGGCAGCATCTTTGTCGTAATCATTATTATGATTCTCGTTATCTTAGTGCTCAACAAAGTATTCAGTGGCAAGAAGAAATAATGGAAGAAATAATAAATGAATTATCGTGGTCGTTCACCGAGAATGACCACGATTTTTTATACTTATAAAAATACAATGTTTCGCATAAAAATGAGTTAAAGAAAAAAGCAGGGGGGAACAGGCTTTTTTTGAATTGACAATAAAAAACCAAGCAAAAAATGAATAGAAACTCTTCAAAAAATCAATACAAACAAATGTAGCTCAAAAATGATTTTATGGTGACAAAATGATTTTTTATAAAAAAGTAGTTGCAATATTTTCCTTTTGGTGGTAAACTCCATAAGGCTTGAAAAGATTGACCTGGATCTTATTCAAGTTTTATTTTGTGATTTAATGTCAAATCAAGGCATTAAACAATATTTTGAAAACTATTTTTAGGAGGAAACAAAAATGAAAAAGGCATTGGCAATCGTTCTCGTTCTCGTATTTGCACTTTCCATGGTAGCATGCCAGCAGGAAGTAGCAGAACCCGAAAACAGCGCAGCTCCCACAGCTGAAGCAACAGTCGAGCCCACAGTTGAAGCAACAGTTGAAGCAACAGTTGAGCCCACAGTTGAAGCTACAGTTGAAGCTACAGTTGAGCCTGAAGCAACAGCAGCTGCTTAATTATCAACATGAAGAAAACAGTTCTAATCAGTATGGCTTTGGCGGCACTGCTTATGGCAGGCTGTCAGAAAGAACCAACAATTATCGACGCGTTTCCCACAGCAACGGCAGAGCCGGTGATGAGTGAAGTTCCCATAGCTTCAATTGAGCCCTCAGCTACTGAAGCGGTTATGCCAACCGAGGAAGCAACGGCGGCGATCGTACCTACTGCAACAAGTACTAGTACTGCGGCAGCGGTAACTCCCACGCCTCAGGCAGGCAAAACAGGAATGCTCGATAATGCACCCGAGTTCAAAACTTCAGGTAAGTTGATTGATTCGGTTAACACAGAGGAATTAGGTACTCTCCAGGTCGAGGATGTAACCAAACAGGAAGTTGACGACTATGTGGCGGCCCTTCTTGCGGCAGGCTACGAGGGTGAACTTGACAAGGAAGCGGATGTTGAAATGTACTACGGTTGTTTCACAAACGAGTCCTATGCGATCAATATCACTTATACAGCAGAAAGCGGAATGACAAAAGAATTTTTGCTCTGCATTACGGTGAATGAATAATTGCACAAAGTTGATTAGAATATACACGGTCACAAAAGTGGCCGTGTGTTTTTTTGGAAGACAAAATAATATATAATATATTATACATGAAATCTATGTAACTTTTCGCTGAAATGATGTAGTATATTAACATGGTTGATTGGATAGTGGATTACTGTAGGTGTATCCGCATTTTTGCATTTTTTCAAAAATGCAAAAAAACAGCGACCAGTGCACAATTTTTCTTAAAACCATGAAATTTTTTATAGGAGATGGGGAAAATGAAGAGACTTATTTCTGTCATGCTCGTGGTTATGATGGTCTTCAGCTTGCTGCCTATGAGCAGTTTAGGTGAAACTGTCGAAAAAATAACCGCAGACGCACCGAACACAGGCATCGAGGCTGCAAACAGCAACGTCGAGGCCGTAACAAATGCCGATGGCAGCACGACATATACAAACGTCTATCAGCGTGTATCGCAAATAGACGATGTTAATGCGCGCTACCTTATCGTCTATGACGGCGGTGCAGTTGACAAAGCGTTCACAGCTCACACAACCGGTAATTTGCAGACTGCGGCCGGTAACGCTACAGACATAAGCGTTACACAGCTTGAAGGTGCAGATGGAAACGGTAATGAGAATTATTACTCCATTACCACAACGGGCGGCAATGCGCTTGAAGCAAAGCATAAGTGGTATTTCTCAAGCACCACGACTGACACAAACAAGAAAAAGGCTCATGCCATGTATGTCAGAAGTGAGCTTAATGACTACTATCTCCAGGCAAACAGCACACGTGATTCCGGTACTTTGTTCAAAATAAACACAAAGAAGTACAGCGATTTGAGCGGAAACGGCTATATGTTCGATGAATTGTGGCTCAACGAGTATCCTGTTCCTCCCAAGCAGAATGATACTCCTCTTTGGGGGCCGACGCAGGCAACTGCGGCTACCCCTGTCAACGGCACCACAAAGTTCACGATTGCAGAGCTTATTGCTGCAAGTACGGTAGTTTACGACTACTATACTGCAAACGGTGAACTGCCCGGAACTATCTACATCAATTCCGGCAACACCACATATGCCGTTAGTGATGAAGATTATAACTATATGGCCTCAAAAGCTTTGGCAAACGGTACTGCAGGCGGAACGCTCACAACTACTACCAGCATAACATATAAAAATTGCGGAAATCCTAATGTCACAAGCACTTCTACCTACACAGGCAGCACGGTTACAATGGCTCAGTTGGCAAGCATTGCTGCAAAGTCTTATGCGTATGTAGATAACGGCAACAATTATCCGGCAAGTAACGGTTCTGTTTTGAGCGGTACGGTTAACTACGATGAAATTTACCTCATGAACGCAAGAGCGTTGGATTATTATGCTGACAACAGTAAATTGCCCTCAACAATAACATATGTTGACATGGGCACATTTACAACGGGCAAAATTGGTGACACTCCCATTGCCGGCACAATAACAGGCTCAGCAACTTCCACACCGACTCCGGCGCCCACTACTCCCACCACATTCACCATTGCGCAGATAATACAGGCTGCACGTCATGAATTGAGTGTTAGAGGAACATATTATCTCACAGCTGTCAGCGGTAGTCACAGCATAGGCGGCTACAGCGTTTCAAGAGTAGACTTCTTTATGTTGATGTGCCGCGCGGTTGTTGCGCTCAACAGCGGCAGTGCTACATCCGCAACAGTTCCCTATAAATCATATACAGAACCCAGCTATTCAACCGAAGAATACGCTTCGGGCGGTACATCATTGTTTACAAAAGCTAACTATGTTGCATATGCCAATGCGCAGATAAACGCTCATCCCAACGGAGGCACTCCCACATCTGCCTTCGGTAGCAGCACATTCTCAGGTTTGGGCTCAACCGCAAACATAACTTACGGCGCGATGATATGTACTCTCATAAGAGTTTTGGATTTGTACGGTCGAAACGGTTCCTTGCCTGC
>JAFSFN010000213.1 GCA_017435185.1 Clostridia bacterium
GGGGTTCCACCCCTTATACCCCGGTCGCTTTTGAAAAAGCGACGGAAAACCAAGAAATAAAAATCCGGGCAAATCATTGCCCGGATTTTTATTGGTGTATTTTTACTTGTTTTTGACGACTTTTTTCAAAAAGTCGGCGGGGTCAAAGGGGCAGCGCCCCTGCTGAGCGAAAGCGTCAGCGCAATTAAAGTGAAGGATCTTCTACATAGAGTTCTGTCACTGCGTTGGGGTCTGCACTTACAGTAGCGTTTGCAGGCTCTGCTGTACTGCTCTGAGGATTGTTGCGCGCCTCAAAGAACTTTGTTGCTACCTGCGGGAAGAGTGCGTAGCTGAGCACATCCTCTTCCTGACGCATAACATCCTTAATCTCTTCCCTGTACTTTTCAAGTTCGGGCTCAAGGAGGTCTGCCGGGCGGCAAGTGATAACTTCTTCATCACCTATCGCTCTCTTTCTGACTTCTTCGTTTACAGGGCCGGGCAATCTGCCGTATTCACCGTGGAGAAGCGCCTTTGATTCCTTGGTGAACATTTTGTAGTCACCGCCGGAAAGCACATTAAGAACTGCCTGTGAGCCGACAATCTGGCTTGTGGGAGTTACGAGGGGCGGATAGCCAAAGTCCTTACGAACACGAGGTATCTCTGCCAAAACATCGTAATATCTGTCTTCAGCGTTTGCCTGCTTGAGCTGTGATATCAAGTTTGAAAGCATGCCGCCGGGGACCTGATATACCAAAGTGTTTGTATCGACCTTCAAAACCTTGGGGTCGAGGAAACCTTCCTGTGTGAGTTTTGCCGCAATGCCTCTGAAATGCTTTGCAGCTTCGGAGAGTTTCTCAAGGTCAAGACCTGTGTCTGCCTTCGTGCCCTTAAGAGTTGCAACAAGGGATTCTGTTGCAGGCTGTGCTGTGCCGTTGCCCATGGGTGAAAGTGCGCAGTCAACGATGTCAACGCCTGCCTGTACAGCCATGAGATATGTCATATCGCCTGTACCCGTTGTGTTGTGGGTATGGAGATGTATGGGAACATTAACTTCAGACTTGAGTCTCTTTACCAAAGAATATGCATCGTAGGGCAGGAGCAAGTTTGCCATATCCTTTATGCAGATAGTATCCGCGCCCATCTGAACAAGTTCTTTTGCGAGCTTTACGAAATAGTCCTCATTATGAACCGGGCTTATCGTATAGCTTATTGCGGGCTCACACAATCCGCCATATTTCTTGGTGTACTTTATAGCGGCTTCGAGGTTGCGAACGTCGTTCAATGCGTCGAATATACGGATTACATCAATGCCGTTTTCAATCGCCTTGCGGCAGAACTGTTCAACAACATCGTCTGCATAGTGCTTATAACCCAATATATTCTGACCTCTGAAGAGCATCTGGAGCTTTGTATTGGGCAATGCCTTCTTGAGCTTGCGCAGACGATCCCAGGGATCTTCGTTCAAGAATCTGAGACAGCTGTCGAATGTAGCGCCGCCCCAGCATTCAAGCGACCAATAACCGATACTGTCAAGAATCTCACATGCAGGAAGCATGTCTTCGACTCTCATGCGCGTTGCAGCCTGAGACTGATGCGCATCTCTGAGTATCGTATCTGTGATATGTAATTTAGCCATTATTTTACCTCCGTCAAATTAAGAACCGAAAAGTGAGAGGAATATACCGGCTGCGATAGCTGAACCGATAACGCCTGCAACATTGGGGCCCATAGCATGCATGAGCAGGAAGTTCTTCGGGTTTTCTTTCTGACCGACAACCTGTGATACACGTGCTGCCATCGGAACTGCACTTACGCCTGCGGAACCGATGAGCGGATTCAACTTGCCGCCTGACAATACGTTCATGAGCTTACCGAGGAGCAAGCCGCCGATTGTACCGAACGCGAATGCGCATACGCCCATTACGAGTATACCCAATGTCTGAACATTGAAGAATGCTTCAACCGTTGCTGTTGCACCGACGGAAACGCCGAGGAATATAGTGACGATATTGATGAGTTCGTTCTGAACTGTCTTGGAAAGTCTTTCAACAACGCCGCACTCACGGAAGAGGTTACCAAGCATGAGCATACCTACGAGGGGTGCTGCATCGGGGAGCATGAGTGATACGAATATCGTAACGACGATGGGGAAAATAATCTTTTCCGTCCTTGATACGGGACGGAGCTGTTCCATAACTATTGAACGTTCCTTCTTTGTTGTGAGGAGCTTCATAAGCGGCGGCTGGATAACGGGAACCAAAGCCATGTAGGAATATGCCGCAACTGCGATAGGTCCGAGAAGGTCGGGAGCAAGTTTTGATGTGAGGTAGATAGCCGTCGGGCCGTCTGCACCACCGATGATACCGATGGAAGCCGCTTCGTTCACGCCGAAATTGATGCCGGGAACGAGCTCTGTGAGGCCCAATGCACCAAGGAAAGCTACGAATATACCAATCTGTGCTGCTGCGCCGAGGAACAAGCTCTTCGGGTTGGCGATCAAGGGACCGAAATCCGTCATTGCGCCGACACCCATGAATATGAGTGACGGATAGATACCGAGCTTAACACCGAGGTACAGATAGTCTATGAGACCTGCTTTTTCATTGAAAGCCGCCCAATTGACATGACCACCCTCATAGAGTTCTGCATGGTAC
>JAFSFN010000214.1 GCA_017435185.1 Clostridia bacterium
CATTCCTCCACCTTGCCGTGTCCTGCATTGTAGGCGGCTATGAAGTTGGTGAAATTATTGTTGAATCTCTGCTTCAAAAAATTCAAATACCAACAACCCATTTCAACATTCACACGCGGATCATACAGCATCTCTGCGCTGTACTCCTCAATATTGAGTTTATGAGCTATCCATTCACCCGTTTCGGGCATTATCTGCATGAGACCTATCGCACCCTTTATTGACACGCTGTCACTTTGATTGCCGCTCTCGCAATGCATCACGGCGGCCACGAGTGCAGGCTCAAGCTCATATTTTTTAGAAAATTCAAGAATTTCAGCCTTATACGGCATTCTGTATGAAGTGCGTTCAATATAGTTGTTCACAAAATAAGCCGCTATACACAAAAGCAACAGCAGCAATGCGGACATTATACACAAAACCGCTTTTCGCTTTATGCTCTTTTTCTTCTTTTTTCGTCTTTTAGGCATTCGCTTTTTTTTACTCGCCTTATAACATCTTTATACTCGCCTTATGCTCGCCAAAAGCTCGTCGAGCTTTTCATGCAATTGCGCAACAGTTCCGTTGTTATCTATAATTCTCGAAGCAATCTTTCGCTTGAGCTCATTATCTGCCTGATTGTCAAGCCGTTTGATCACATCATCACGGGAGAGACCGCTGCGTTTCTTCGCTCGTTCTATTATAACATCACGGTCGGCGGTTACAACCCACACTTCGTCCATTCTTTCATCCATGCCGGTTTGAGCAAGCAGGGGCACATCAAATACGATAATCGGATTTTCATTTTCTCGTTCGTATTTTTTTGCAAGTTCAAACATTTTTCGTATAACAACAGGATGCACGATAGAATTGAGCAAATCGAGTGCTTCTCTGTTATTGAACACGACATTTGACAATGCCGCTCTGTCTATCTCACCGTCCGGCGCAATTATACTGCGGCCAAAGCATTGAACTATTCGTTCAAAACATTCGCCGCCCTTCTTTGTCACAAGGCGAGATATCTCATCGGCATCTATAATATATGCTCCTCTGTCCGCCAAATATTTTGACACGGTACTTTTTCCTGAGGCAATAAGCCCCGTAAGACCTATATACATAGCTTTATTTCGTTTCAAACCAGCTTTTTCCCACCTTTGCCTCAGCAACAAGCGGTACAGACAATTCCATCACATTCTGCATTATATCGGTAAGCAGACTCTTTACCTGTTCCACTTCATCAGGCGGCGTGTCGATTATAAGTTCATCGTGTATTTGAAGTATCAGCTTTGCCTTTAGCGAGGCATCGCCGAGTGCTTTATGCACACGTACCATAGCCAACTTGATTATATCGGCGGCACTGCCCTGTATTGGCATATTCATCGCCACTCTCTCGCCGAACGAGCGAGTGTTGAAGTTTGATGAATTTATTTCGGGAAGCTCTCTGCGCCTGCCCATGAGTGTAGTCACATAGCCGTTTTCTTTTCCTTTTATTGCACTGTCCTGCATATATTTATGCACGAGCGGATAGCGTGTAAGATATTTTTCTATATATTCCTTGGCTTCTTTTCGTGATACGCCTATGTTTTTGGCAAGTCCGAAATCGCTTATTCCGTAGACTATGCCGAAATTAACAGCCTTTGCCGCACTTCGTTGTTCGCTTGTGACCTCGCTTTGGTCAACGCCGAACACTTCACTTGCGGTAACTGTGTGTATATCCGTATCATTTCTGAACGCATTACGCATCGTTTCGTCGCCGCTAATATGCGCCAAAAGTCTTAATTCTATCTGTGAATAGTCCGCCCCGACAAGCAAATTTCCATCGCTTGCCACAAAGGCTTTGCGTATCTCTCTGCCCAATGCCGTTCTGACGGGAATATTCTGCAAATTCGGCTCTGTGCTTGATATTCTGCCGGTCGCGGCAACATTTTGATTGAAGCTCGTATGTATCCTGCCCTTACGAGCGGTATTTATCAGGCCATCAACAAATGTGCTTACGAGTTTTGTAAGTGTTCTGTATTCTGTTATAAGTGAGATTATGGGGCTCTTGTCCTCGAGTTTTTCCAAAACTTCGGAATCGGTGGAAAAGCCCGACTTTGTCTTTTTCACCGGGGGTAAACCCAGTTTGTTGAATAATATATCCGCAAGCTGTTTTGTTGATTGGATATTAAATTTTTCGCCGGCAAGCATGTATATTCCGTCCTCAAGCTCGCCTATGCGCTGTTTGAAAACCTCGGATAAAGCCAAAAGCACATCCGTATCAACGGCAAACCCCGTCTTTTCCATGTCAAAAAGCACATTTGACAACGGAAGCTCAATCTCATAATAGAGCTTTTCAAGCTCTTTTTCTTTAAGTTCACTCATCATGCTTTCTTCAAGCGCAAACAACACCGCCGCACCTGTTTGAGTATTTGAGAGCCTTTCGGCGCACAGCGTTTTCAAATCAGCGGAAGGATGTATCGCATGGAGCAAATAATCGACAAGCATGGCATCAAAAGTACAGCCGCGTACTTCAACGCCATATCTCGAGGCAATATGCCTTATGCGCTTTATATCGAAAACCGACTTTTTGATGTCCTCATTTTCCAAAAGCGGTTTTAATTCTTCAAACACAGTTTCTTCTGACAAGCCTTCATCAAAAAGCGTCGCAACAAGCGCAATTTCATACTGCTTATTGGTGTCTGCTGAAAACTTGAACATATCATCTATGCGAACGGCAAGTTTTTTGCTGCCCAAAAGCGCAGCCGCTGTTTCATGAAGAACAGTTCTGTCGGTTATACGAACCGTTTCGCATTTTATTTCTGTATTGCTTTCTGTTTTTACAGGCGTTTTTCCTTTGGGAAGCCTTGATATGAGCGAGCGCAGTTCAAGCTCGTTCATTAGCGGCACTGCTCCTGCCATTTTTTCGGAATCAAATGCACAGTCCTCAAGGCCAACGGTTATCGGTGCTTGAGTATTTATTGTTCCGAGTTTGTATGACAATCGTGCAAGTTCTGCATTTTCAGAGAGTTTTTTGTGCAGTGCACCTTTTTCATTGTCTATGTTTTCAAGTACACCTTCGAGTGTGCCGTATTTACCCAAAAGTTTTAATGCCGTCACCTCGCCAACACCCGGAATTCCCGGAATATTGTCGGAGTTGTCACCCATCAGGGCCTTGAGGTCTATCATATGCTTGGGAGCAAGACCGTATTTTTCTTTAAGTTTTTCGGTATCATATTCGACAGTGTCGCTTATGCCCTTTATTGTGAGCAAAACATGGGTCTTGTCAGTAATGAGCTGTAATGCGTCCTTATCTCCCGTGACAAGCAGCGCCTCAACATTGCTTTCCTCTGCCTTTCTTGCCATTGTGCCGAGTATATCATCAGCTTCAAAGCGTTCACATTCGCAGACGGTTATTCCCATACAAGAAAGCATCTGCTTTATGAGAGGAAACTGCGTCCTTAAATCGTCGGGCGTAACCTTTCGGCCTGCCTTGTATTCGGCGTAGCTGTCATGCCTGAAAGTTTTTCCGTGCATATCAAAAGCCACAAGCATATAATCAGGCTTTTTGTCAACGAGCTTCAAAAGCATGCTCAAAAAACCGTATACCG
Organism: Clostridia bacterium; assembly: GCA_017435185.1. Lineage (GTDB taxonomy): Bacteria > Bacillota > Clostridia > Christensenellales > CAG-138 > RGIG3096. The sequence continues at coordinate 3,567 of JAFSFN010000214.1, forward strand.
CACCTGTGGGAGTTCCTTCTCTTGTTGTCATTGACGGAAGCGCATAATAAGCCCGATGCATGAGACTGTTTCCGTCTATAACAATTATCCTGCTCAAATTTTTCAGCTCCTAAAATCAAAAGTGGAATTAAGCCATTCACAGCACAGTTCAAACCAATGCGCACAATGCTCATCTTTTCTGCCAACTTCATTTGTGCACATCGAAGCGCCATGTCCGCCCTCATGGAAAACATGGAGTTCAAAAGGCACTTTCTTGGCACTCAATGCTGATGCCATGAGCAATGAATTTTCAACGGGAACACAAGCATCGTCTGCCGCATGCCACATAAATGTGGGCGGAGTTTTTTCACTCACATTCTTTTCGAGCGAAAACGCCTCTTTGAGCGCATCGTTCGTTTCACCGGCCATCAATGTATTTATCGAGCCTTTATGTGCAAATTTGCCGGATGTTATGACGGGATAGCACAATATCATTGCATTTGAGCGTATCTCTTCTGTGTCATTAAATCCAAATTTTTCCGTGAATATTGCATTGTCCGGCATTATTCCGCTGCAGCCTGCCAAATGTCCGCCTGCGGAAAAACCGCAGACCGCTATTTTATCCGGAAGTATGCACCACTCTTCGCATTTTTCACGCATGAGCTTTATCGCCGTTGCAAGCTCATACATAGGCATCATGCCCGCCGCTTTTTCCACCGTGGAATACATGAGCGTGAATGCCTGATACCCTTTCATATAAAAAGCCGCCGCAACAGGCTCTTTTTCTCTGAACGCAACAAATTCATATCCGCCGCCGCCAAGAATTAAAACTGCAGGACGCTTATCATAATCAGGCATTGAATAATGAGGGTCATGTATATAACCTGTCAAAAGCATCTCATTGCCGCCAATTTTTTCAGTAACAGTTTTCATTTTTTTCAGACCTTTCTTACTATTTTGTATATCGGAGATTTTACTTCTATTTCCTCGTTTGAAAGTACAAACGCAGTTTTTACAAGGTTTGCCGCTTCTTCAGCCTTTGTTTCATCATTGACATAGAGTGTAGCGACAGGCTCATTGTTTTTGACATGATCGCCCACACGCTTGTGCAACATGAGCCCCACCGCATGATCTATCTTGTCGGTCTTTTTCTGTCTGCCTGCACCCAGTATACAGGCGGCATTGCCAATACTTAACGCATCCACCTGCTTTATGTATCCTTCGCCGCAGTATACGGGAATATGCTTTTTAACATTCACCAATTCATCAAGATTATCAAAGCACGAAGTATCACCGCCCAAAGCAGCGCACATCGACCTGAGTTTTTCCAAAGCTCTGCCCGAATGTAACGCTTCGCCCACCAGTGCATCGGCTTCAGCACCATCACCTGCCACGCCCGAAAGCATCAGCATCTGTTTTGCAATGAATGTGCTCACCTGCATAAGCGGCGTGTCATTGCCTACTCTGAGCGAGAGTGCATCTATTGCTTCACGCACTTCAAGCCCGTTTCCTATTGCCATTCCGAGCGGCTCATTCATGTTTGTAAGTATGGCCATGGTTTCTCTGCCCATGCGATGTCCGATATTGACCATTTCCCATGCAAGCGCCTCTGCTTCCTCAACAGTTTTCATAAAAGCACCATTGCCGAATTTTACATCAAGCACGATAACATCTGCACCTGCGGCAATCTTCTTGCTCATTATGCTTGAAGCAATAAGCGGTATACTGTCCACCGTAGCAGTAACATCACGGAGCGCATACATGAGCTTGTCGGCAGGCACAAGACTTGCACTTTGCGAAGCCACACACAGACCCAGCTCGCCTACAGTCTTTTCAAAAAATTGGCCGTCACATTCTGTGCTCAAGCCCTTTATTGATTCGAGCTTGTCTATCGTTCCTCCCGTTGCGCCAAGGCCTCGGCCCGACAGTTTTGCCACACAGCCACCGCAGGCCGCTACCAACGGTGCTAAAATAAGCGTTGTCGTATCACCAACACCGCCCGTTGAATGCTTATCAGCCTTTTTGCATTTTATTGTCGAAAGGTCAAGGACCTCGCCCGAGTCAATCATTGCACGAGTGAGGATTTGAGTTTCTTCATGATTCATGCCTTTTAAGCACACAGCCATGAGCCATGCAGACATCTGATAATCGGCAACAGCACCGCTTACAAAACCATCTGTCAGAAACTTTATCTCTGCTTCGGTATTTGCCCCACCGTTTCGCTTTTTACTTATTATATCAACTGTTCGCATAGTAAGATTTTACCACGCCGCATTTCTTATTGCAACCAAATCAAAATGCAGCAGTCTGTTTACTCTGCTGCATTTTTGTCGTTGTTTTACGGTTTTAGTTTTCCATCAAAGTATAGTCATCACGAATTTCAAACCATGTTTCATCGGGATAATTATTATATTCGATTATCTCCATAAGCGTATCGTCCGACTTCATATAGCACAATTTATCACTTTCATCAAAGTACAAAGTCAGCGTTCCGCCGTCGCCCTCTGCCTTTTCATACTTATATGATACGCCGTTTATTTCCTCATTACCCTCTGTAAAGCTCTTGTTGAGCTGTTCATGATTGTTGTCAAAAGGCTCAATCTTCGTCTGAGATGTGGTGGACTTGAATATCAGTTTTTCGGAATCATATATCGCATAATGATAACCTGTGACTGTGTCTTTGAGATTTTTTATTACTGTGCCTTGGTATTCAAACTCCATGTATACCATGCCGTCTTTCACGCCCTGAGTAACAGTCAACTCCACGCCGTCCTGATCTATCTTGTAGACCAGCTTGTACGGGTTGACCGCATCATTGAGCGTCTTGCCGATTATTTCAGCCATAAGGCCGCCCGAGTTAAGCACTACACCATTGTATTGCTCGTTGTCGTTGCTCTTTTCTTCGTCTTTCAATCCGCACGCTATAAAAGACAAAGCAAGCACGACAGAAATGGTCAATATCAAAAGTTTTTTCATTCAGATCACTCCATAAACAGTTTTTAATACAAATATTATAACATATTTTCCGTATTGCAAACAGCTAAAAAAAGAGTTAGAATCATATATACAGTTTCGGGGATGTAGCCCAGCCGGTTAGAGCGCTTCGCTCACATCGAAGAGGTCGGGGGTTCGAATCCCTTCATCCCCACCAAATAAGGTAGTAGATTTTGATAGAAAGTCTACTACCTTTTTTCTTTGCAAAAATCCCTTGATTTCAAGGGATTTTCAGACTTTCAAGGCATAAAGCAACCCGCCCTGGAGTGTTTTCCGGGACGGGTTTTTCTTGTTTTCGGAGGTCGCAGCGGACTGCCGTAAAAGTATAGGTTTGCTTTGTGGGTATATCGTTTGCTTTTTGAGTAAAGGTTTGCTTTATGGGGTTATCGTTTGCTTTGTCCGTTTTTTGTACAGCAAATAACCTATAATGAAGAAAAGCATAGGTCAGTCTTGAATTTAGTCTGATATTGTGCTATAATTAGACTAAATTCAGTTTGGAGGAGAATCATGGCCAGCGAAAAGATATACTTGGATACATATGTCCTACAGCAAGATATGCGAATTAGAATGCCCAAAGCAATCTTATCTAACTTAAACGCAGAAAAAGGTATTACAAAATTTGATATTTTTCTGGATACCGAAGAAAAAACTCTTGTATTAAAGATTCATGATAATACAGACGGAGGCAATAATGGGTAACAAACAATATACTGGGGTTTCTCTTTTTACGGGTGCCGGAGGTATGGATGTGGGTTTCGAACGCGCTGGAATTAAGGTCATTTTTGCGAATGAACTAATGAAGGAAGCAGCAGAAACCTATGTAGCAAACCATCCTGGCTGTAATATGGTTAATGATGATATCTATAACCAGTTACCTCAAATGGGTCAATATATAGGAGCAGACTTTGTGTTTGGCGGACCACCTTGTCAAGGATTCTCCGTTGCAGGAAAAATGAATCCTGACGATGAAAGAAGCAAATTAATCTTCACATTTCTTGATGTTGTTGAAAAAGTTCAGCCGAAGGCGTTTGTTATGGAAAATGTGAAGGCGTTAGGTGTACTCGAAAAATGGGAACCTGTCCGAAAAAAGTATTTAGACAGAGCAAGAGAAATAGGCTATTTGTGTATGCCTTTTATTCTAAATGCTACCGAATATGGCGTTTCACAAAAAAGAGAAAGAGTATTCTTCGTGGGAGTAAAAGACTGTGGCGATCCATTCTTTGAATATCATATTAGAAATTACATTGAAGATCAGAAGCAAAAAGCGCCATTTATAAGAGACTTGCTGAAACCATTAGGAAAAGCGGGAACGGAAAGGCATCCAAATACTTGTACTGCTAAAATAACTTTTGCTACGAATCCGGTGATGAGAAAATCGCCGTATGCCGGAATGTATTTCAATGGGCAAGGTAGACCTATCAACGTAGATGAATACGCAAATACCCTGCCTGCTTCAATGGGAGGAAACAAGACTCCCTTTGTTGACGAAGATTACTTGTACGGAGATGCCTCCGAGGACTGGGTCGTTGCTTACCATAAAGGACTTCAAGATGGGAGCATAACACCTGAATTTAAGGAGGCCCCTTCTCGGCTAAGAAGGCTGACAATAAAGGAAGCAATAAAGATTCAGACGTTTCCAGATGACTATATATTCAAAGGAAACAAGGGCAGAATATACACTCAGATTGGGAACGCCGTTCCGTGTAAACTTGCTGAAGTAGTAGCAAAAGCCGTCATTTCATATTTGGAAAGCGAAGCAAAATAGAAAAAGAAGAACAGGAGGCTGCATCCCATTGATGTTAGCCTCCTGTTCTTATCACTCATGAAGTTTTTGCCAAAGCCTTTTTACTGTTTCCGCAGTGTTAATATCCGCAATGTATTTGTTTAAGTCTGAATAGAACTCGATTCTACCACTTGGTGTCATTCGTTGCAAAGTATCTGAAATCCATTCATAAATATCCCAGAAATAGTACATAATATCTTGATAAGCAAATCTTCCAAGATATGAATGGAGCGGGCTATGTTCCATTTCTTCCGGGCAGTCTTCTTTTCTACAGATTACAATTATTTCGTTATAGGTGCTATCATTCGCCTCATTGTACTTGCTGACGCAATCATATGAATCACGAATTCTTGCTATACCAAAAGGCTTTACGGTTATTTCATATATCTTGTATATTTCGCCATTGGGAGATTCTTCGTTGACATCTCCTGGCTTTTTACTTGTTGTGCTTGTAACGGAAGCCCGGTCTTCTTCTCCTGTTACTATGATGCCGGTATCCATAGCTAAATGGTAACTTTTCAGCAGGTAGGCTGCAATTTTTTGAGGTGTATTTCCAGAATCCGGGGCTGTAGTAATAAGTTCATAGCAAAGCTTGTACAGAAAGTCTGGATCGGCTGACGGTTCGATTTCAACGGACAATGCTTCCATTCGGTTCGACTCTGCTATGAGTCTTCTAAGCAAAGACGTTGCAATTTTAGTGACACGTGTCTTTTGTCTGCTGGTATCATTCTCCATATATTCAACCAAAGCAACGACTTTTTCCGCAACATCAGAAGGTCTGCGTTGAGCCGCCCAAGTATGGTCAAGACCTACTGTAGCCTTTGCTACATTTAGCGGGCCGGATTTTCTATGAGGGATTTCCTTAGCAATTAAAAATTCTTTGATTGGGCCTTCATAAATAGCTCGAGGATTGCAATCATACAGTCCAGTTGATGCCTTGAATGCGTTATCCAACTCCATGCCAACTGCGACTACTAACAGAATCTCACGAAATCCCCAAGCCGTAGTTGTAAACAATTTATCCATGTCAGATTTATATTCCGATTCATCGATCTGAAAGTTTTCATCGGTGGCTTGATTGTATAACCGCTCAAGATACGCACTGATTCGTGAATTTCTTTCATCTACTGCTCCCATACTATACTCCTTTCACTTATACAAATGGAACGCTTCTTTTGTGAGTCCCCAATCAAGCGCACGATATAAATATCTTGATGCTATTGATGAATAAGGACTCCATTTCTTACATTTACTCTTTACGGCATTAGGACTGCAGTCGGTAGCTTTATACATCCATCGATACGACTGGAGAAATGCGCCGTCTTCAAAAGGTAGAATGTCTGAACGATTTAAAACAAAAATCAGATACATTTTTGCCGTCCAGGAACCAATTCCTCGGATTTCTGTTAATTTCTTTATCACATTAGAATCCGGTTCGTTCCGTAAAGCAGCCAGGTCAAGCTCTCCGGAAAGGACATGGTTAGTGAGATTCATTATGTATTCAGCCTTTGCTGCCGAGGTCCCGATGCTTCGTATTTGTTCAACAGACAATTTGGAAATGGCTTGAGGGCATATGTTGCCTTCACATAATTCAATCAACCGAGAGTAGATGCTTTGTCCGGCTTTTATTGAGAGCATTTGCTCAATTATCTCATGAACAAGGAAAGCATATGAATCGGCATCATCTCGTATGGTATACGTGATTGGGCCAATCGTTGTAATTATTTTAGCAAGGCGTTTGTCTCTTGAACACAAGTACACAATTTCGGGTGAGTCCAAGCTTAGAGTTACAGTCTCCACGTGTTCCATGTTACTTCTCCAACTATTGTATTTGTAAGAGAGATACAGCCTGCTGAATTATCAGCAGGTCTTTTCTCTTAGCAATAGTTCTTCTTTACTTTGTTATTGTTCCGTCTTTGATGTGGTAGTCTTTACCGTGTTCCTTACAGTATTCGATGACTACATTCGCTTGCTCATTGTAGAATTTCCGATGATCCTTATAAGCTGAAATGGTCTTGCTGTAGTTTGTTCTGCCAAAGATTATCTTATCTACAAATCCTACAGCTTCGAGGATTTCATTTAGTTCCTGCTCTATTATGTTTGGAGTAGGATATGGTTCGATACTTACCCACGTTTTGCATCCTGAATCGTGAAGTACACGAAGGGCTGCAAGTCTATCAGCAAATGTGGCTGACCCTGGTTCCATCTTCCTGCGGAATTCCTCATTTAATGAAACAAGTGTTATTCCATATTCATTTTCTTTTGAGCAGTTGGCAAGTTCTGCCGGAAGGATACCCTTCGTCAATACAGAACATGGAATGCCGGCAGCATTCAATTTCTTGATTGCCGCCAAACTCATATCACCGACCTCATCGTATTCATACATGAATGGATCGGTTGTAAAGCATAGATGAAGCATATGAATCTTGCTTTTGAACTTTGGTATTTCATCATCAAGAATTTCCAAAGTGTTCTCAACAAGTGCGGGTTCGCACCATTCTTCATAGGAGGCTATATCACCGAATCGCTTTTTCATCATGTATGCATAGCAAGGATATTTACATCCGTGGGAACATCCCAACACATGGTTTATTGTATAGTCCCCGTATTCGACTCCGGTTTTGTAAATCATAGTCTTGCGGCGGATAAACTTTTTTATTTTTTTCATGTTTTCCACCTCACTGACACTGTTTTTCCTTTACCTTCTGTCATGAATTTTGTTGGTGTACCTTTCTCTGTTTTCTCAGGGTTTCTTAGTACAGAAAGGCATCCCTCCTTCTCCAAACGTGAAAGGATCTTCGTTGCTTCTCCTGCTTTGCAGATAGGACCGTGCATAACGAAGAATATGGCAAGAGCCTCGCTTAAAGATGTCCACTTCGAGCATTGACTAAAATGCTCAACAACCATTCGTTCAAGCGTTTCTTCACTGAGGAACTGATTATCATAAGTTTCAGGGAAGAGTGTCATTTGTCCCTCGTTCTGAACATCCTGCCACATCTCCCAACGCTTGCAGATATTATCAACCATAAGCAGACATCCATCTGTATGATTTGTGGCATGGATCATACGGTACTTCGGTCGCTGACCTCTTTTAATACGTAAAGGCATATTAAGAACATATCTGAAGTTATCCATCAGCCTCATACAATACTGTTCAGCAAACTGTGATTCTGCCTCATATCCATCGATTTCTTTTTTCTTATATGCTGCTATAATTGCCTGCCAGTAGTCACCGCCAGCAATCTCGTTTAGCTCTCTAATGGACTTTTCTGTGGCATCCAATTTTGTAGGGTCATATTCTACAAGGTCTTCAAAAACATCCGGAGCGTCAAACGAGGTACCCATTGCATGACAAGCCTCACGAATAAATCCGAAAGAG
>JAFSFN010000215.1 GCA_017435185.1 Clostridia bacterium
CGCAGAAACGATCTACAAGAACAATGCATTGCCCAACTACTGCACAACAACGCAGGGTACAATGAACCACTACAGCATGATCTACATGTATGCAAGGATCTTGGAGTTCTATAACACATACGGCTTCTTGCCCGAAACAATAGCAGTTCAGCCCTTCAATACATACGAGTTCTGAGAATATTCCAAACAAAAAAGCCACCATGCACTAAAAAGTGCATGGTGGTTTTAATATTAAAGCAGTTTTTTATTCAAATATCATTGTGCCGAAATCTTGGGGACGATGGAACAAAGGTGTTTCAAAATTTATTGGATTCCATGAAATATAGTGGGGAGAAACGGTTTCGTCTCCGCATTTATAGCAGTTTGCACGAATCTTAGAGCCTGATACAGGTGCAAATTCGGGTACGATTATGCGTATAAAATCGTAGGGGATAGTGAAAAGTGCACTCCAACCGCCATCAAAAACATCGGTTTGTATGTTGAGCAGTTTTTCGCAAGGATCGGTTTTGATAAGACGCAACATTTCAGTATTGCTCTTACCAAAGCCTATAAACGATGCTCCGTTGGGATTTGTTTCAAAATCAAAGTAACGCAGGTCACCCTCAATGGGACAGAAAAAGAACTCCAGGCAACTGTCGTTCCAAACAGGGTCACATTGTGTTGAATAGCGTGAGAGTATATTCTTTTCATAAGCTGTAAGTTTGACATATATTGCCGTATCATCACAGCAAATTTGTGCTGTTGCTGATATATCTGTTTTTTCAAGCCATTGATGATTATCGATGTTTAGTTTTGGAACGATTGTCCAATCTATATGGTTTGAAGTTAGTTTTGTAATTGTATATTCTCTCAAAATTATCACCTCAAAACAGATTATATAACGACAGCGTCTCTACATCAAATAAATATTCGCAAATACTCAATATTGTTTCTGCATCAACGATGATTGCAGCGTGATCAGCATAATCATCCAGCTTTAATGCGTAATGGCAACTGTTGATATGAAGTCCCAATTCATCGACATCTTCATGATTGAGAAACAATTTCAGTATATCAGATGAAGCGTTAAATCGTTCTATCATTGATTCGGAATTTTTGAGCGCTTTTTCTTTGTTTTTTTTGATTACACCGTCTTTCATATTTTGCGTGGATTCTATTATATCGCTTACGAATGATATAACATATTGTCTCGGGAAAACAAATAGAAATGTTAATATAAGCACTATGAGTATGCAGATTATTGAATTTATTATTTCCGGCTTGGGTATACTTGTCATTTTTTATTCTCCTTATTGACATCTATAAAAAACGCTTTTGAACCTTTGTTTTCCTTGCTTTGTATGTGTAAAAGTCCTATAGCTGGATTAAATAACGCAAAAAATACGTCATGAGGATTTTTTATTTCTGTTTCCTTGAGTTTGTTTTCTAACCATTTTGAATTGTAACCTGCCTGTTTCAGTGCTTCATACTGCACACTCCCATCTTCTATCAGCATATAAGGGATTTCGGAGTTGGGAGCATCAAGTTCAAAATCTTCGTATGAAGGCTGCAGTTGAGCTCCTTTTTTTAATACGGATACATCTCCGTTTGTTTCAAGTATGGCATATTCTACCGCTGAAAGTTCAAAGACATCTTTTGCACGCAGTTGTTCCATAAGGTCGTTAATGCTGTATCTGGCACTTCGTAATGCCTTTTCCATTATGATTCCTTTGTGTATGACAATGAGCGGAGTTCCGCAGATTATTGCTCTGAATCTGTTGCTTTTAAGCGACAAATAAGAGATTATCTGTTGCAACAAAAGAAGCGCAAAAATAGGAACGATGCCATATATGAGAGGTATACCCATATCGGCGGCGGGTTCTGAAGCGAGGTCAGCAATGAGTAAAGTTATTATTAAGTCAAATGGCTGAAGGTCGCTCAATTGTCTTTTTCCTGTAAGTCTGAATGCGGCCAAAACTATAGAATAAAGTATTACAGTGCGTACAAACAGTATAAGCATATAAAAATCAGCCTCCATTTGTGATTATCGGCAAAAGAGGTTTTTTTTATGTTTAGATTCAATTTCTTTCACAAAAGAAAATCAGTAAGCATATGTATACAGCAATTTGATAACGGAGGTAATCTATGAAGAAAGTATTAGCTGTATTGCTTGCAACTCTGCTCCTGCTTATGCTCGGAGCATGCGGTAAGGAAACGGAAATGAGAAAAATCGTTATAAACGAAGTAACGCGCTCAGTTTTTTATGCACCTCTTTATGCAGGCATAACAAAAGGTTTCTTTGAAGAAGAAGGACTGGACATTGAAGTTGTGACCGGCGGAGGAAGTGACAAAAGCATGACTGCATTGTTGTCGGGCGAATCGGAGATTTCGCTAATGGGACCTGAAACAGGTGTATATGTGGTTAATGAAGGTAAAAGTGAACATCCGATGATCATTGCACAGCTTACAAAGCGTGATGGCTCATTCCTTGTTGCCAGAGAGGCAGATGAAGATTTCTCATGGGAAAAGATGAGAGGCAAGTCTATAATCGGCGGTCGTCCCGGCGGTATGCCCTATATGACATTGCTTCATGTCATGCGTCAAAACGGACTTAATCCCGGAGAAGACGTGGAAGTCATAAGCAATATTCAGTTCAGCCTTATGGGCGGAGCGTTTGAAAGCGGAACAGGTGATTATGTAACTTTGTTTGAACCTACTGCAAGCCAGTTTGAAGCGGCGGGAAAGGGGCATATTGTAGCAAATATCGGTCTTGAATCCGGCGAAGTGCCATATACGACATTCATGGTAATGCCTGATACAATAAAGAATGATGCCGAAATGGTAGAGGCTTTTGTAAGAGCACTTTATAAAGCACAAAACTGGGTATGGAATGCAAGTGATGAAGAAATTGCTGAAGCTATGCAGCCGTTTTTCCCGGATTCAGACATAGCGACACTTTCGATAGTTGCCAAGAGTTATCGTGAGACAGACTCGTGGACCAAGGATCCGATAATGACTGAGGACGCATTTGCAAGATTGCAGGATATCATGGAAGGCGCAGGAGAGCTTTCTGCACGTGTTGAACTCAAAGAGTTGGTGGATAACAGCTTTGCCGAAAAAATAGTCTCAGAAGCGAAATAAGAGCTAAATAGCAAGAAACCCGATACATCAAACTGTATCGGGTTTTGCTTTTATTATGTATTACAAATTACAGCCCCATTTCTGCTTTGACTTCGCCAAAGCACTTAATAGCAAAGTCCAAATCTTCCTTGGTGTGACCGGCAGAAATCTGGGTACGGATACGGTCGCGGCCCTTGGGAACAACAGGATAGCAGAAACCGACGGCATATACGCCCTTTTCAAGCAGGCGACGTGCGAATTCCTGAGCTGTTTTGGGGTCATAGACCATTACAGGAACTATGGGATGTTCGCCGGGAAGAAGGTCAAAGCCGAGCTTTTCCATGCCTGCACGGAAATAACGTGCGTTCTCGTGAACCTTGTCACGAAGAACTGTGCTTTCTTCCAAAAGCTCTATTGTACGGATAGTAGCTGCACAAATTGCGGGAGCTACGGTGTTGGAGAAGAGGTAGGGACGGCTGCGCTGACGGAGCAAATCAACGATGGGCTGACGAGCAGCAGTATAACCGCCTGAGGCGCCGCCCAACGCTTTTCCGAATGTGCCAGTGATAATGTCAACACGACCCATAACGCCGCAGTACTCAGCAGTGCCGCGACCATGTTCACCCATAAAACCTACGGAGTGGCTGTCATCGACCATTGTGAGAGCATCAAATTCGTCTGCAAGGTCGCATATTGATTTCAAGTCGGCAATATAACCGTCCATAGAAAATACGCCGTCCGTTGCTATTATTATCTTCTTACAGCCTGTGCTGCGAGCATCTTCCAAACAACGACGCAGATCTTCCATGTCATTGTTCTTGTAACGATAACGCTTAGCTTTGCAGAGGCGAACACCGTCGATTATGGAAGCATGATTTAATTCATCGGAGATAACAGCGTCTTCTGTGCTCAAAAGTGTTTCAAAAAGACCGCCGTTGGCATCGAAGCAGGAAGAATAGAGGATTGCATCGTCTGTACCGACAAAAGCGGAGATCTTCTTTTCAAGGTCCTTGTGTATCTGCTGTGTTCCGCAGATAAAGCGAACGGATGAAAGGCCGAATCCCCACTGTTCATAGCTTGCTTTTGCAGCTTCGATAAGTTCGCTGTTGTTTGACAGACCCAAATAGTTATTTGCACACATATTGACAACACCATCTTTTTTTGTGGTGTCGATGCGTGATTTCTGAGGGGTTGTGATTATGCGTTCTTCTCTCCATGTACCGGCTTCACGAATAGCTTCAAGTTCCTGTTCTATTGCAGTAAGTGCAGTTTTCATAATTAGTCCTCCTTTTTTGTTGTCCAGTCAAGTACGACTTTACCGGATTTGCCACTGTTCATAGCTTCAAAGCCCTTTTCAAAATCTGTATAGTGGAAGCGATGTGTGATTATGGGGCTGACATCCAAACCGCCCTGGACCATATAACTCATCTGATGCCAGTTGTCCATCTTACGGCCGTAAACGCCCTGAAGCGTGAGGCCCTTTGTGATTATTGTGTTCATATCTACGCCGACGGGTTTATTGCTTATGCCGAGGAGGGATATCTTGCCGCCGTTGCGCATGACATTGACCATCTGCTGGAATGCAAAACCGTTACCCGACATTTCAAGACCTACATCGAAGCCTTCGGTAAGTCCCTGAGCTTTCATAATTTCATTAA
>JAFSFN010000216.1 GCA_017435185.1 Clostridia bacterium
GTTGCAGAAAAGTTCGCAAGGCAGTTTGCCGGTCTTGAACAGCGTGAGCGTGACAATCGAATAATGAAACGCCTTTTTTCAAGAGGCTACGATTTTTCTACAATAAGAGATGTTATGGGCGAAATAGATTTTGACGAATCCGATTTTGAAAACATGGAGGACGGCTTTGATGACTAATAATACTATCACTGCCATAAAAGGTATCAGAGTGGGTCACTACACCGACAGTTCGGCCATGACGGGCTGTACGGCTGTTTTGTTTGATGACGGCGCAGTTGCAGGCGTTGATGTGCGCGGCAGTGCACCTGGAACAAGGGAAACGGACTTGCTTCATGGCTGTAATGCTGTTAAAAAGATAAACTGCATAATGCTCTCCGGCGGCAGTGCTTTCGGGCTTGATGCGGCAAGCGGCGCTATGGAATATCTTGAAAAACAGGGCAAGGGTGTTGACACCGGATATGCTAAAGTGCCTATTGTACCGTCTGCGGTCATTTATGATCTGGGCGTGGGCAGTGCATCTGTTCGCCCGAATAAAGAAAACGGCCTTTTTGCCTGCGAAAACGCAAGCAGTGACATAGTTGCAAAGGGCGCTGTAGGCGCCGCAACAGGCGCAACGCTCGGCAAGGGCTTTGGTCAAGAGTTTGCGTATAAAAGCGGCATCGGCTCAGCTTGCATAGAGCTTAAAGGCGGTGTTAAAGTTGCGGCACTCATAATAGTTAATGCGCTTGGCGATGTATATGACCCTGACAACGGCAAGCTGCTTGCCGCCGCAAAAATAAACGGTAATTTCATGCCATGCTTTGATCCTCAGCTTATGGAAAAAGCGGCTTTCGGCAATACCACAATAGGTGTTGTTGCCACAAATGCCGAACTCAATCGGGAAGAAGCCAACAAACTTGCAAGCATGGCGCATGACGGACTTGCAATGACTATAAAGCCGGTACATACAATGCTTGACGGCGATACTGTCTTTGGCGCATCAACTTGCGAGATAAAAGGTTATCCGCTGATGCCACTGCTCGTTGCGGCGGTAAAGGCAACTTCAATGGCGGTTATAGACGCGGTAAAGAACATTTGAAAAAATGAATGAAACCATAATAACAAAAGAATATATAAAGACGCTTGTCGGAACAAGAAAAAAGGATTCCCACAAGGGAGACAACGGCAAGGGCTTGCTTATAGCAGGCAGTGACGGCTTTTTCGGTGCGGCTGTAATGGCGACGGCTTCAGCTTTAAGAAGCGGCATAGGAACGCTCAAGACCGCATCTTTGAATATGCACAGGCAGGCGTTCATGGCTCTGAGTGAGGCGATGTTTTGCGCCGTGGGTGAATCATGGGATGACTGTAATATCCAATATATAGATATGCTCATTTCGGATGCTGATGTTATAGGCTTTGGTCCGGGCATAGGTAAAAGCAGTGGTGTTGGTGTTGTACTTGAAAAGGTCATTGATTCAAAAAAGAATATCGTGATAGACGCCGATGGCCTCAATGTGCTTGCAAAGTCTGAAAAACTCAAGGCTTCCTTGAGCGACAATATCGTGCTTACGCCTCACATGGGTGAAATGAGCAGACTCAGCGGCATAAAAACGGAGGAGCTTTGCGAGAATCCGATGCAGGCGGCGATATTTTATGCAAAAAAATGGCAGTGTAATATTTTGCTCAAAGGTGCTGAAACCTTTATTGCTTCGCCCGACGGAAGATGCATGAAAAACATAAGCGGAAACGCAGGTCTTGCCAAGGGCGGCAGTGGTGATATCCTCACGGGAATAATACTTGCAATGATGGGTCAAAAGCTCAATCCTTTTGACGCTGCGTGTGCGGGTTCGTATATTTTGGGCGCATCGGCAGATAACGCATTTGATATATTGAAAGAAAGAATGCTCATGGCACGAGATGTCATAGAGGCAATAGAGGAAACTTTAACATGGAAACAGCACAGCTGAAAAGACACAGCAGAGCCAAAGTTAAAGAAAGACTTGCTCAAATGAGCGCAGAAGAAAAACGGAAAAAGTCATATGAAGCCTGCATGAATGTGATAAAATCATCCGAGTTTGCAAGTGCTCATACCATCATGGTATATAAAGCAATGAAAAACGAGTGCGATCCTGCGCTTATTGCGGAAGCTGCCGTGAAAATGGGAAAGACGGTCGCATATCCGCTCTGCTGTGAAAATAATACGCTCAAAGTGTTGACGCCTAAAACTGAAAACGCCTTTACAATGGGAGCATACGGAATATCTGAGCCTATAGAGTCAGAGTGTGATGAATTGGATATAAAAAAACTGGAACTCATCATTGTACCCGGCCTGGCTTTTGACAAAAACAATGTAAGGCTCGGCAGAGGTGCAGGGTATTATGACAGGCTTTTGACAAAGTGCGAAAATGCAATAAAAATAGGCTTTGCTTTCGATGTTCAAATGGCTGACTCGCTTCCCGAAGACGGAAACGATATAAGAATGGATAAAATTGTTACAAATATTTAATATTATACTTGTTTTGACGGAATGCTTGTGGTAAAATCCCATCATAGGCACAATATGTTGTTTCGGAGGTTTTGAGTGTGCGTATAATAGCCGGTGAAAAAAAGGGCCGTACACTTATTGCCCCCAAAGGAGAAGATACTCGCCCCACGCTTGAACGTGTTAAGGAGGCTGTGTTCGGTATCGTGCAGTTTGAACTGTACGGAAGTCATGTACTTGATTTGTTTGCAGGATCGGGTGCGCTCGGCATAGAAGCACTTTCCAGAGGAGCCGACAAATGTGTTTTTTGTGATAAGTCTCGTGTTGCAATGTCGGTTGTAAAGCAAAATTTGGCTAAAGTCGGCTATGAAGACAAGGCGCAACTTTTGGAGATGGACTTTCACTCGGCGTTAAACAGCCTGAGTGCTTCGGGTGAATTGTTCGATGTTGTTTTTGTGGATCCGCCTTATGCAGACGGTCTTTTTGAAGATGCAATAGATGCACTGATAAACGGTAATTTACTCAAAGAAGTGTTCACCATAATAGTTGAGCATGACAAAAGAGTTGAAATAATGCCGCGCGAGGGGCTCTCCATGAAAACAAAGCACTACGGTGATGTCAGAATAACCGTAATAAGGGGAGAATGAGCATTGAAAACGGCAGTGTATGCAGGCAGTTTTGATCCCTTTACCGAAGGGCATTGTGACATTATGTGCCGTGCGGCACAATTGTTTGACAAGTTATATATAGCTGTTCTGGTGAATTCAAACAAGCGTGAAGTATTTACCATGAGTGAACGAAAGGCTATGATAGAAGCTGTTATTCGCGATGTTGGGCTTGATAATACAGAAGTCGTAGCTTCACAGGGCCTTTTGGTTGAGTATGCGGCAAAAATCGGTGCTGAGTTCATTGTTCGGGGCATACGAAGTGCTTCCGAACTTGATTACGAACTTACGCTTGAACGAGCAAACAAGCATCTTGACAGCGATATTGAAACTGTGTATCTGCTTGCTTCTGCGGATAAAGCACATATAAGTTCAAGCATGGTGCGTGAGATAGCCTCATATAACGGAAAAATAGACGGTCTTGTACCTCAAACAATAAAAACTATGATTGCGGAAAGGTTGAATAACGATGAGTGACATTCAGGAAATGCAGATCTACGGAATAATAGCGAAGATAGAAGATGCGCTGGAAGAAAGCCCCCGTCCCAAAATCGGCGGCGGCCAGGGTAACAGACGCCTTGTAGACATTGATGAAATCGTAGATTTGCTCGGTGATCTCAAAGTAACAATACCCGATGATATACGTCGTGCAAACAGTGTCATAATCGAGGCGCAGAATCGCATGGAAAATGCCGATCAGTACGCTTCCGACACAAGAGAAACTGCT
This sequence comes from Clostridia bacterium, assembly GCA_017435185.1. Taxonomy (GTDB): domain Bacteria; phylum Bacillota; class Clostridia; order Christensenellales; family CAG-138; genus RGIG3096. The sequence goes on from JAFSFN010000216.1 coordinate 3,854, forward strand.
GAAGAATATGCGAGAAAGACTGTTGAGACAGCAAATGCACAGGGCGAAAAGACTGTACATGAAGCGGAAGAAACAGCTCAACAGATAATTGAACGTGCTAAGCAGGAATATGAAAAAATGGTCAGCGAAGATGAGATATACAGAGAAGCTCAGAAGCGTGCTCAGCTTCTTGCGATGAAAGCGGAACACAGCGCAACTGAAGTTTATGAAAACGCAAAGGTATATGCAGATCAGATATTGGCAGACATGGAACGTTTCCTTGACGAATATCGTCAGCTTGTTTCGATAAATCGTAAAGACCTCGGCGCAAGAAGCGCAAGGCCTGCAACTGTTGCGGAAGATGAGCAGGAGATGGTCGAATCCGCATCCGAAGCATATGCAGATGCAGTAGCACAAGCTCCTGCAAACAGCGGTTCTTCCCGTTCGCGCAAAGTAGCTGTACAGCCGCTTGACGATGATGAATATGATGAGGACTATGATGATGACGATTTTGACGATGAGGACGAAGGTTCGTTGTTCTCGTGGTTCAAGCGTAAAAACAAGTAAATGCTTATAGTTAAAAGCGCATAGTAATAAAATATAAAGCGTCTCGGAAGGTCTTGGTAAAGAGCTTTAGAGGCGCTTTTGCTGAAATTTGATTTTAAGGAGAGCGTAAAAGTATGAAATTGAAATTTTGCGGTGCCGCACAGACTGTGACAGGTTCCTGCTATCTTTTGACAACCGAAAAATCCAATGTGCTTGTAGATTGCGGTATGCGACAGGGTGCTGATAAGAAAACGGAATTCGGCGAAGATAAATTTGCGTTCAATCCTGCAGCTGTTGATGCGGTGCTTTTAACGCATGCGCACATAGACCACAGCGGTCTTATTCCGCTTTTGGTAAAGCGCGGCTTTAAGGGCAAGATAGTCACTACTGAGGCAACTGCTCAGCTTGCAACTATAATGCTTCCCGATTCGGGTCATATTCAGGAGATGGAAGCAGAATATCAGAACAGAAAAAATGTCAGAAGCGGCAAACCCTTGGTTGAACCCATATATACAATGGAACATGTCAAACAGTCGCTTTTGCAGTTTGCTCCGGTTCCGTATCGCAAGACGGTGAGTATTACCGAAGATATAAGCGCACGATTCGTTGATGCAGGTCACCTGCTCGGCTCAGCTTCCATAGAAATAGCAGTAGAAGAAAACGGCAAAACGGTAAAAATTGCATTTTCGGGAGATATAGGCAGAGATGAAAGTCCGATAATCTGCGACCCTGAATCTGTAGAAAATGAAGCGGACTATATAATCATGGAAGGCACATACGGTGACAGGGAGCATGAAGTATATTCCGACGAGAAAAAACAGAAGCAGCTTGCCGCAGTGCTCAATGCGGGTATTCGCCGAGGCGGAAATATATTGATACCGTCATTTGCTGTAGGCAGAACACAGACATTGCTTTTCTACATACGAAAACTTATAGACAGCGGTGAAGTGCCCGGTCTTGAAAAAATCCCGGTATATGTTGACAGCCCATTGGGTATTGAGGCAACAAATGTGTTTGAAAGTTGCGGAATGGGCTATTATGATGAAGAAACAAAAGAACTTGCCAAGGCAGGCAAACTCTTCAATTTCCCAAATCTGCATTTTTCACGCACTGCCGATGAAAGCAAGCTCCTTAACACAAACAAGGAGAGTCAGATAATAATCTCGTCATCGGGCATGTGTGATGCCGGAAGAATACGCCATCACTTAAAGCATAATCTTTACAGGGCAGATTCCACCGTGATTTTTGTAGGCTATCAGGCAGAGGGCACGCTTGGCCGATTGTTGCTCAGCGGTGCAAAAAAAGTAAAACTCTTTGGCGAAGAAATACGAGTGAATGCCGCAATAGTTCAGATAGACGGTTTCTCGGGTCATGCAGGTTGCAGTGAGCTTATAGATTGGTTAAAAGGCGCAGCAAAGAAGCCGAAACAAGTGTTTTTGAGTCACGGCGAAGGGGATGTGCTCGATGTGTTCAGTCAAAAACTCGTTGAAGCGGGATATAATGTAAAAGTTCCTGCTTTGCTTGATGAATTTGAACTCACCGCAGAGGCTGCTCATGCTGCACAGAGTGAAAAGGTGGAAAGGGTCGCATCGCTTGCAGATTTTGCAACGAAGACAAAGAACATCAGACAGCAGGCACAGCGTATTACCTCATTGCTTGAGACACTTACGGAAAGTGAAGATGAACTTACTGCGCTTAAACTCAGAATACTCGAAGAAGATCTCAAGATGCTTGCGGATAAGTGGAAGAACATTTTGAATGCTTGATTTCATGTACACTGCATGGTACAATCATCAGGATACAGAAAAACGCTGACGGAGAAAAGCGTATTGTCTTTGCTGAAAAGTGAACAAACAGCAAAGATGAATTTATCAGTATAATGATGCACTTTGTCCGAATGCAGGACGAAGTGCTTTTTTAACAACATTCTGGAGGAAAATAACATGGTCGAAAAATTGCAGGCTATAAGACAGGAAATGCTTGAAAAGCTCGGCTCAGTGAAAACGGAAGAGGAATTGGATGCGCTCAATACTTCCGTATTCGGAAAAAACGGTGCGTTAACTGAGATCCTGCGTTCTATGGGCAAACTTGAAAAAGAAGAAAGAGCAGCTCTCGGTATGGCCGCCAACAAAGTCAAGAAAGAACTCGAAGAAGCTATATCGGCACGCAAAGAGTCGATAAGGCTTGAAATGATGGAACTGTCTTTTACTCGTGATGCTGTTGATGTAACAGAGCCCGGCAAAGCAGGCAGAGCTTTGGGCAGACTGCACCCGATGACTCAGACATATCGAGAGATTCGTGATGCGCTCATAGGAATGGGTTTCACCATGTTCGAAGGCCCCGAAATAGAATATGATGACTATAACTTTACAAAGCTAAATCTGCCCCTGGATCATCCTGCCCGTGATATGCAGGACACTTTCTATATAAATGACCGTGTTGTACTTCGCACACACACATCTCCCTGCGAAGTCAGAGCACTTCTCACAAAAGAGCCTCCTTTCAGAATCGTCATTCCGGGAAGGGTATTCCGTGTTGACGAGGTGGATGCTTCTCACAGCCCCGTATTTATGCAGATGGAGGGCTTGGTGGTTGACAAAAATTTGAGCTTTGCCGACCTTAAGGGCACATTGGAAACTTTCGTTCAGGCTGTATTCGGTGAGAAGGTAAAGACAAGACTGCGCCCAAGCTTCTTCCCATTTACGGAACCCAGCGCAGAAGTTGATATCTCCTGTACGATATGCGGCGGCAAGGGTTGTCGTGTTTGCAAGAATACCGGCTGGATA
>JAFSFN010000217.1 GCA_017435185.1 Clostridia bacterium
CTTATCAGCTACTTAGAGCAGATCGATGCTCGCAATTTAGAACATATATATTGCGAAGCGACATCCGTAATGACAGTTGCCAAAGGTATAGATGCGTATATTACTGCAGCAGACTTATTCAAATCCATTTCGCATTATAAAGATTCGCAAAAGCTTGAAGCACACTGCAGAGAAAAGGCAACCGCAGCAGCAAGAAAAGCAAACCGAAAAAAAAGGATCAATTCTACACTCGTACTTATAGTTATAATTATTTGTGTTTTCGCGGTTGTATCTGAGTTATTTTTCGTTTCCAAAAAACCAAAAAAAGAACCGCTTCATTTTGAGTTTAGTATTAGTGATGACTAAAAACCATAATACTCATATGAGTAAGCGATAAATCTGACTCTTTTCGCACTTAAAACTTAAATTTCTCTCCACTATTTTGAGCCGACCCTTTTTATATCTTATGATTTTGCAGTTATTGACATTATTCGCTGTAAAAAGTGTATCTTGCACACACTTTTTCGTTGCATTTTTCGTGGCTGCATGATATTGTTTTGATATATTATGTTAACGGAGGTGTTCGTATGTACCGAATTGCTATTGAAAAGCTATTGAAATGGAAACAAAGCAAACGCCGTAAGCCGTTGATTATTGAGGGTGCACGCCAGGTTGGCAAGACTTGGCTCATGAAAGAGTTCGGACGGCAGGCGTATTCAGACACTGTATATATCAATTTTGACTCTAATTCCCAAATGTCAGAACTGTTTTCTGCCGACTTGAATACCGAACGTTTAATTATGGGCTTAGAGCTGTATGCAGGCCGAAAAATCGACCCCGAAAATTCTTTGTTGATTTTTGATGAAGTACAAGAAGTTCCGAGAGCACTTTCTTCGCTTAAGTATTTTTATGAAAATGCACCGCAATATCATATTGTATGCGCAGGTTCTCTGCTTGGCATTGCCTTACATCAAGGAACATCTTTCCCTGTTGGCAAGGTGGATTTTCTGAAGCTCTATCCTCTTTCTTTCAGGGAGTTTTTGATGGCGACCGAAAAGGAACGTTTTGCCGAGCTGCTTAATAAAAACGATTTTGAAATGATAACAAACTTTAAGCAAACATATATTGACGCTTTGAAATATTATTATTTTGTGGGCGGTATGCCCGAAGCAGTACAAAACTTTGTCGAAAACAAAGACTTTAGCGAGGTTCGCGAAATTCAAAAACGCATTCTTGCAGCCTATGAACAAGATTTCTCCAAACATGCTCCAAACGAAATCGTTCCGCGGCTTCGTATGTTATGGAACAGCATTCCTTCACAATTAGCAAAAGAAAACAAAAAATTCATATACGGTCTTGTTCGCGAAGGTGCTCGTGCCAAAGACTATGAAACAGCAATTATGTGGCTTAGCGATTGCGGTCTTGTTCACAAAGTCAGCCGTGTCAACAAGGCAGGTATCCCCTTGAAAGCATATGAAGACTTAAAAGCATTTAAGCTATTCATGTTAGATGTTGGGCTGCTTGGCTGTATGACAGGACTCAGTCAGAATACTTTACTTGACAGAAACAACCTTTTTGTTGAATTCAAGGGTGCTCTCACAGAGCAGTATGTTTGCCAGCAGCTAAAAACCGTCGAGAATTTGGATGTTTATTATTACACCAACGACAGAGGCTCATGTGAGATTGATTTCGTTGTTGACACCGGCAAGTATATCGTTCCCCTTGAAGTAAAAGCAGAAATAAATCTAAAATCCAAAAGTTTGAAAAGCTATCGTGAAAAGTTCTCGCCGGAAGTTTGTGTACGAACATCCATGGCGGATTATAAAAGCGAAAAACAACTCTTGAATCTTCCCCTGTTTGCGATAGATACGTTAAGGTCTGTAACTGATATTTTATAAATTAAAAAGCGCACTCCGAAACGGAATGCGCTTTTGATTTGCTTAGTTTTGATTATTCAGCGTCTACCTTTGCAGCGTGTGCTACGAGGTCGAGGAGCTTGTTGGAATAACCCCACTCATTGTCATACCAAGCAACGAGCTTTACGAAGTTGTTGTTCAAGCTGATGCCTGCATCTGCATCGAAGATGGATGTGCGTGCATCTGTGATGAAGTCGGAAGAAACGACCTTTTCATCTGTGTAGCCGATGATGCCCTTGAACTCTTCGCTCTCGGAAGCGGCCTTCATAGCAGCCTTGATCTCATCATATGTTGCGCCCTTTTCAAGACGGCATGTGAGGTCAACAACAGAAACGTCTGCTGTGGGAACGCGGAAAGCCATACCTGTCA
>JAFSFN010000218.1 GCA_017435185.1 Clostridia bacterium
ATAACAGCATAAATCTCTCAAGCATGGCAGGTGCTTTTGTTGCGCCGTCAAGTGCGGACATAATACTGCGTGACGGTGATGTTCTCGACATATTGGGTAAAAAAATAAAAGTGCTTCATACGCCCGGTCATAGCAAGGGCGGTGTGTGTTATCTGCTTGAAAATGAGCGCGTGATATTCTCGGGAGATACTTTATTCAGATTGTCTGTAGGCAGAACGGATTTTGATAATTGCGATGCAGATGCATTGTTTGACGGTATAGAACAAAAACTCTTTACTCTTGAAGGCGATTACACGATTTATCCGGGCCATATGCGCTCAACAACGCTTACTTTTGAAAAAGAGCGTAATCCTTTTGTAAAAAGGAGGTCTTGTACGCTGTGGTAAACCCTGAAAGAATAATTCTGCGTACCTGCGAGAACTCGAGGCCCTTTTCAAATGATATAGCGGAGGAAATACGCCTGTTTGTCGATATGACACAGGTGGTTTTTGAAGAAAACGCAGAATGTACAGATTCGGACATATGCGTTTTGATAACGCTTGAAAAAACAGACGACAGCTATATTGCCGCGGCAAAATGCTCCGATGAGGAATATGTTTATCGTGCAAATGCCGAATGCGGCAGTGAAATAGTACAAAAAAGACATATGAAGCGCTGCGTGAAAATAGCGGCGTTTCGGCTTATGTGCAGATTGTTCCCCGATGTGAAACATCCGTGGGGAAGCCTTACCGGTATTCGTCCCACAAGACTTTTGCGTGAACTCATTGACAGCGAGGGTGAAGAAAAAGCAGAACGCATTATGCAAAGCGACTTTGATGTTTTGAGCGAAAAACTTGAGCTTGCAAGCGAAATAGTGAAAGTTCAAAGGCCGATAATGGCATCACAAAAAGAAAACGATATAGATATTTATATCGGAATACCGTATTGCAGGACACGCTGTCTGTATTGCTCGTTTCCGTCAGAAGTCAGAAGCAAAAAGACGGATATGGATTTTTACATAGACGCTCTTTTCAAAGATATATCAAACGGTGCAAAAATCGTGAGTGACGGCGGCTATAAAGTCAGAAGTATGTATATGGGTGGCGGCACTCCCACTGTGCTTAATGAGGACGAGCTCAAAAGGGTGCTGGATCATGCACTTAATGAATACGGCACATACGGCATGGAATTTACGGTTGAGGCAGGTCGCCCCGATACCATAACAAAAGAAAAGCTCAAGATACTTTATGATGCGGGAGTGCGGCGCATATCAATAAATCCGCAGACGATGAACCAAAAAACGCTTGAGGTTATAGGCAGAAGCCATGCGGCAGAAGATATTGCATCAGCGTTTGAACTTGCACGGGATATTGGTTTTGAAAGTATAAACGCCGATATTATAGCAGGACTTCCGGGTGAGAATATAAGCGATTTTGCGTATACGCTTGAAGAAATACAAAAGCTCAACCCCGAAAACTTTACTGTGCATACACTTGCCATAAAGCGTTCATCGCCGCTCAAGGCTGTGCTTGACGAGCATACTTTGGCTGGACAGGATGAGGCGGAGCAGATGCTAAAACTCGGTCGTGACTGTGCAAAAAGTATGGGCATGAAGCCGTATTATATGTATCGCCAAAAATATATGCGCGGCAACCTTGAAAATGTCGGCTACGCATTGCCGAAAACGGAGTGCATCTACAATATCGACATGATGGAAGAAACAACAAGCATAATGGCACACGGCGCTTCGGCCATGAATAAACGCATATTTGATGGCGAACGCAGGGTGGAACGCATACCAAATCCCAAGGATATAGCCACATATGCGGCAAAACTTGAGGTGCTCAATGAACAAAAGAAAGAGTTGTTTCTGAGTGACAGAGTTATAAATACTATCTAACAAATCGTTCTGTATTCATATACTTTATTCCTGTTATATTTTAGGCAGAACGGATGACAGACGACCGCCCAAGGATAAAATCGAAAATTGAAATTGCACAAGTTGCTGTAAAACAGACAAAGCAGACTTGTTTCTAAATGATAAAACTGGTAAAATAAACGGATAGATTATAGGATTACAGAGAGGTACAGAAAGTGCAGTATCAGGCACCCAAAGGCACAAAGGATGTAACGCCGCTTGAAAGTCATAAGTGGCAATATATAGAATCCGTTATTCGTGATATATGCAAAAATTTCGGATTTACCGAAACACGCACACCCGTAATTGAGCATACGGAGCTTTTTTTGCGCGGTGTGGGTGATACGACGGACATAGTACAGAAAGAAATGTATACATTTCTTGATAAGGGCGAGCGTTCAATAACGCTCAAGCCCGAGGGTACGGCAGGTGTTGGCCGTATGTTCATTGAAAACGGTCTTTTCAATGATGCTCAACCTACAAAGCTCTATTATCTCTATTGTCCCGTATTTCGTTATGACAAGCCCCAGGCAGGCAGACTGCGTGAACATCATCAGTTTGGTGTCGAGGTTTACGGCGCGCCCAGAGCAACCATGGATGCGGAGTGCATAAGTCTTGCGCTTGAACTTTTTGAGAGACTCGGAATAAGCGGCCTTTCGGTTAAAATAAACAGCATCGGCTGTAAGGAGTGCAGACCTGCATATAATGCAAAATTAAAAGAATATTTCAGCAGCAGGAGCGGCGAACTCTGCGAGACTTGCAAGAGCAGACTTGAAAAGAATCCGCTTCGCATACTTGATTGCAAGGAAGAACGCTGTAAGGATATATGCAAGGATGCGCCCGCAATAACGGACTGTTTGTGCTCTGAGTGCAGTGACCATTTTGAAGAGCTCAAGTCTGTACTTAGTGCTTTGGGCATAAGTTATGAAGTCGATCCGTTCATCGTGCGAGGTCTTGACTATTATACAAAGACAGTCTTTGAGATAGTTGCAGACTTTGAAGGTTATTCAGGTACAGTGTGCGGCGGCGGGAGATATGACGGTCTTTTGGAACAGCTTGGCGGCCCGAAAATGAGCGGTATAGGATTCGGTCTCGGAATGGAACGCTTACTGCTTACGGCGGAGCTTGCAGGCGCAAAGATGCCCGAAAAAGAACGTCTGAGCGTGTATATTGCCGCAATGGGCAAAGAGGCGGATTTGTATGCGGTAAAACTTGCAAATGAACTGCGTAAAATAGGCGTAAGTTCCGACACCGACCATGTTGGCATTGCCGGCTCTACAGGAAGTGGTAAGACTACGGATATTGGCTTTATTCTTCGCAGTATTCCTTATGATAAGCGAATATACAGTATTGAGGATTCAAGAGAGTTAAATCTGCAAGTAAAAGA
>JAFSFN010000003.1 GCA_017435185.1 Clostridia bacterium
CACCTGAATACACATACCTCGTATTCAGAGAGATCCTCTCAGGCGCAGTACGTGTTAAGAACACAACAGAAACTCTTGCCGCGGCACCCAACTACGTAACAGTCGGTGAAAGCAGATTGTACCAGGGTACAGCACTCAGAATGTTTGCTTCCACAGTAGCAAACATAAGCAGAGGTAAGGCGGTCAATATGCCGTTCATGGAAGTTGCAACTCCTGCACGTCTTGCAAATGAAACGATAACTGCTTGCGAGCTCACAAAGGCAGAATACATCAGCCTTGCAAACAGAATCGCAGAGACGATCTACAAGAACAATGCATTGCCCAACTACTGCACAACAACGCAGGGTACAATGAACCACTACAGCATGATCTACATGTATGCAAGGATCTTGGACTTCTATAACACATACGGCTTCCTGCCTGACACAATAGCAGTTCAGCCCTTCAACACATATGAATTCTAAGAGTTCACATTAAAGCACAAAAGCCGCACCGAAAATTCGGTGCGGCTTTTTATTTCCAATCAATTAAAATGTTCATGCACAGCTTTGGCTACAGTTATATTCATTCCCTTTACTGCGGCAAGTTCTTCTATGCTTGCCGCCTTTATCGCATCAAGCGTTATAAAAGCATCAAACAATGCGCGTCGCCGCTTCTCTCCTATTCCCTCAATTTCAGACAAAACAGAATACAGCGTGGTTTTTGCATGCATACTTCTGTGATATGTTATCGCAAACCTGTGAGCTTCATCTCTCAGGCGTTGGAGCAGATGCAATGCTCCGTCACGCTTTTCAAGCACAAGCGGCTCATGGGAATATGGAAGTATTATTTCCTCATTTTTCTCCGCAAGTCCGATTGTCGGCATATCAGATATACCAAACTCACGAAGCACTTCCAAGGCCACATTTAACTGCCCTCTTCCGCCGTCTACAACAAGCAGATCGGGCAGGACGGAGAATTTCTCATCTCCATTCTTTGCACGCTCAAATCGCCTTGTAAGCGCTTCTTTCATCGCAGCATAGTCATCACCGTTTACATCGGTCTTTATTTTGAATCGTCTGTATTGCTTCTTTGCGGGTTTTCCACCTTCAAAAACAACCATGCTTGCAACAGTATCACGCCCCATTATATGTGAATTATCAAAACATTCAATACGATACGGAACTGTTTCCATGCCTATAAGCAACGACAACCGAGCCGCTGCACCCTCGCTTCTTTCCCATTCACGACGAGCCAGCTCGCTCATTTTATCAAGTTCTTCCGCTCCGTTTTCATATGCCATTTTTATCTGTTTAGCTTTTTCGCCTCTTTGGGGACATGTCAAAACTATCTTGTGCCCTGCATTTTCGCTGAGCCACAGTGCTATCGCTTCGTTATCTTCAGGCATATCGGATACTACGATTTCTCTGGGCACAACGCCTGCATCAACATAATGCTGTTTCATGAACGACGCCATGACCGTTTCATTACTTTCATCATCACTGCATTCTATTTCATAATGTTCTGTACCGATAACTTTTCCGCCACGCATAAAAAGTGCAAATATTATAGATTCGCTGTTCTTGCGAACAAGCGCAAGCACATCTCTTTCCGTTTCGGATGCCGATATTACCTGCTGTCGTTCTCCCAGCCGTTTTATGGCATTTATTCTGTCCCTCAAAAGTGCCGCACGCTCAAACTCCATTTTTTCGGATGCTTCGTACATTTTTTTTGAAAGCAACTCTGTCACGGATTCCGTGTTGCCCTCCAAAAAGCTACATACACTTGTGAGCAATTCATGATATTCCTCCCTGCTTACCTTGCCGGAACAAGGCGCACAGCATTTGCCTATATGATACATGAGGCATGGACGCTCACGCCTGTCGATAGCCTTTTTTATGTCTTTTTTGCAATGTCTTACAGGGAACAGTTCTCTTATTGCCGTAAGCGAATCACGCAGAGCGACCGAACTCAAATACGGGCCGAAATAACGCGCGCCGTCATTTTTTATTTTGCGAACGACTTCAAACCTCGGGTAATCCTGCTTTATATTCAGCCTTACATAAGGAAAATGCTTGTCATCTTTAAGAAGAATATTATATCTTGGGCGCAGCTCTTTTATGAGATTACTCTCAAGGCTCAATGCCTCAGTTTCATTAGATGTAAGTATATACTCAAAGTTCACCACATGGGAGACCATTGCGGCGACTTTGGGCAAAAGTGTATCTGCAGAGCGGAAATACTGTCGCACACGATTTTTCAGATTTATCGCCTTGCCGACATAGATGACGTTTCCGCCTGCATCATACATTTTATATACTCCCGGCAAATCGGGCAGGAGCTTGAGTTTTTCTTTTATCAGATCGTTCATATCAACAGTATAAACCGTGAAAAGAACTATATCAAATCATTTATAAAATCGCACTCTGTCCTCAAACACACGCATTAAAAGTTCTGCAACACCTCGGCTTTGCCCGCCCGACATATCATAAACCGTTATATGCTCAGGCGCCAATCCCACAAGCACACTCACAATACCATCAAATGTGCATCTTTCACAGTCTATGCGTGAATCTGTGTCATCAGTCAGCGTGCAGCTTCCGTCAGGATGGAGTATCACATTTATTTCCCGTACTCTGCTCGGCTGAAGCTGTGCAAACGAAGCCCACACGCTCATAAGCTCAAGATATTCATTCTTCACGGCAAATTCATGCATTGCCATATTTACACATTCTTCCCATTTGTGCTTTATATCCTGCATTCTGAAATGAATAAATCCCTCAGCATTGAGTGTGTCGTTTTCTTCAAAATGTGCGAGCAGCATTTTTTTAATTGAATTATATCCCACAACATTTTTTGAGTTTCTGACCGCTTCAACCAGTACTTCTTCTTTCTCCTCAAGTTCCAACGGAAGTTCATCTGTTATTTTTGCAAGTTCAAAATGTGCAAGATCATGGAGCAAGACACGGCTCAATGCACTGCACCATTTATCCATATCCTTATCGTTTTCTATATCTGCCTGCACCGTTCTTTCGTCGTCACCCTCAAGACATGGCTTGAAATTGACCTGTTTCAAGCGACGTTCCATAAGTTTCTTTATATCAACTTCGTATTCATGCGTATTGACAGCGCATAAACTCATTGTTCCACTCTCCTTAAACTTCTGCATCAAAAGCACAATATGCAATCAACCAATAGTATGTTCAACTCAAAAGCAATTTTTGCACTGAAAAATCTGTTAACTTGACATTTGTTTTTGGTGATACTATAATCAAGAGCGTAGCGTGGAGTGATCGGGTTTCTGACTGCATCACTGTTTTCACAAGAGAAAAGTGCCTTTGGCTGGAAGCACTTGAAAACACTGCATCTCTTACCGCCCCGTGACCACGGTCGTGTTGAGCGCGTTAAGCTCTTATGAGTGGGTTTTCCAATTAGGGTGGAACCGCGGATATGTTTTTGTCCGTCCCTAGCATTTGCTAAGGGCGGTTTTATTTATTTTATTGAACACAAAAGGAGGCTTACCCCTATGAAAATTACATTTCCTGATGGTACCGTAAAAGAATACCAAGACGGTATGACGGCGCTTGAAATTGCAGAAAGCATAAGTCCTCGCTTAAAAAAGGCAACTCTTGCCGCCGAAATAGACGGTCAGCGTGCTGATGCTTTCATGCCCATAAACGGCGACCATGAATTAAAACTGCTCACATTTGCGGATGCTGACGGACGTTGGGCATACAGACATACTGCATCGCACATGCTTGCTCAAGCAGTTAAGCGTTTGTATCCGAACGCCAAGCTCGCAATCGGGCCCGCTATCGAAAACGGCTTCTACTACGATTTTGATATGCAAGAAACACTTTCTCCCGAAGACCTTACCGCTATTGAAAAAGAAATCGCCAAGATAGCAAACGAAGGCTTGAAGCTCGAACGTTTTGAACTCCCCAGAGAAGAAGCCATCGCATATATGCAGGAACTTGATGAGCCTTATAAAGTCGAGCTTATTCAGGACCTTCCCGAAGATGCGGTAATCAGCTTCTATCGCCAGGGTGATTTTGTTGACCTTTGTGCAGGCCCCCATGTTGAGAGCACTGACAAAGTAAAGAATGTCAAGCTCATGAATGTTGCAGGTGCGTACTGGCGCGGCAACGAAAAAAACAAAATGCTCCAGCGTATATACGGCACCGCTTTTGAAAAGAAAGCAGACCTTGATACATATATAGAACAGCTTGAAGAAGCAAAGAAAAGAGACCACAACAAACTCGGCCGTGAACTTGAGCTTTTTACGACGGTTGATACAATAGGTCAGGGCTTGCCCATTCTTTTGCCCAAAGGCGCAAGAGTAATTCAGCTTCTCCAGCGCTTCGTTGAAGACGAAGAACAGCGCAGAGGATATCTCCTTACCAAAACTCCGTTCATGGCAAAGAGCGATCTGTACAAGATCTCAGGACACTGGGGACATTATCGTGACAATATGTTCATAGTAGGCGATCCCGATGCAGAAGATGAATCTGAAGTATTCGCACTACGTCCCATGACCTGCCCGTTCCAGTTCATGGCATACCTTAACCGTTCACGCTCATATCGTGACCTGCCGCTTCGTTATAACGAAACTTCGACACTTTTCCGTAAGGAATCATCGGGCGAGATGCATGGTCTTATCCGCTTGCGTCAGTTCACCATTTCCGAAGGTCACCTTGCCTGCCGTCCCGACCAGGTAGCGGAAGAATTCCACGGCTGTCTTGACCTTGCAAAATTCATGCTTGAAACTCTCGGCCTTGCAGAAAGCGTAACCTACCGCTTCTCCAAGTGGGACGAAAACAACCGCGACAAGTACATAGGCGAAAAGGAAAGCTGGGAAAGCACGCAGGATATGATGCGTCAGATACTTACTGACTTGGGTCTTGACTTTGTTGAAG
>JAFSFN010000219.1 GCA_017435185.1 Clostridia bacterium
AGCGCAACAAGATTTGCTCCCCTTGCCTTTGCTGCATCGTTCAGTGCGCCTCGTCTTAATTTTGAACACAGCGCACAAGGATGGCTTTCCTTGCGGATATTGAACACCACTTCGCCAATATCCGTTTTTATTATATCGAGCGGCACTTCTATCGAATCGGCATATTCTTGAACCGCGTCCAATGGGTCGCTGTTCATACCAAGATCCAGCATTACGGCACAAAGGTCGTACTTTTTCTTTGAAAACCGTTGGTACAACTTTAAGCCGTACATGAGAAGCAGGCTGTCCTTACCGCCCGAAACTCCAACGCATATTTTGTCGCCGTCCTGTATCATATTAAAACGCTCATCCGCTCTGCGTATGCAACCTAAAACATGCTTCATAAAATTAACTCCGTGTAAACAAATGCAGAAAAAAGTATTTTTATTGATTATATAACAGTTAACACTATTGACGCAATGCTACAGAATGTGATAATATCTTTCTACAACCAAATACAGGTTTATCAAGAGCGGCTGAGGGAACGGCCCTGTGACGCCCGGCAACCTGCCTTTAGTGAGCAAGGTGCCAATTCCGGCAACGCATTGCGTTGAAAGATGAGCGAAGTATAATCTGACCTCATCTCTGTGTGAGGTTGATTTTATTTTGGAGGTTTTTACAAAAATGGCAAGGAAACTCTTTACATCAGAGTCCGTAACAGAAGGACATCCCGACAAAGTGTGCGACTGCATATCCGATGCAGTGCTTGACGCAATATTCGCACAGGACAAAAACGCTCGCGTAGCCTGCGAATGTGCCGCAACAACAGGCACAGTTCTCGTAATGGGCGAAATCACGGCAAATTGCGAAGTTGACATCACAAAACTCGTTCGTGAAGTTGTTAAAGACATCGGCTATGACAAGCCCGAATACGGTTTCGACAGCAATTCACTCACAGTTATCACAGCTCTTAAAGAGCAGTCACCCGACATTGCTATGGGCGTTGACAATTCACTCGAAGCAAAGAGCGGCGAAACAACCGACCGTTTCACCACCGGCGCAGGAGATCAGGGCATGATGTTCGGTTTTGCTTGTGACGAAACTCCCGAGTATATGCCCCTGCCCATCTCATTGGCACACGCTCTCACACGCAGACTGACAGCAGTCCGCAAGGAAGGCATACTCACATATCTCCGTCCCGACGGCAAGAGCCAGGTCACTGTCGAATATGAAAACGGCAAGCCCGTCCGTGTTGACACTATCGTTATTTCCACACAGCACGACGAAAATGTTGACTTGAGCAAGATCCGTCTCGACATACTCGAAAATGTCATTAAGCCCATAATTCCCACAGAATATCTTGACACCGAGACAAAGATCTATGTTAATCCCACAGGCCGTTTCGTAATCGGCGGTCCTCAGGGCGACGCAGGTCTCACCGGCAGAAAAATAATCGTTGACACATATGGCGGAATGGGTCGTCACGGCGGCGGCGCTTTCTCCGGCAAAGACCCCACAAAGGTTGACAGAAGCGCAGCATACGCAGCACGCTATGTTGCAAAGAACATCGTTGCGGCAAAGCTCGCTTCACGCTGTGAAGTTCAGCTCGCATACGCAATCGGCGTTGCACGCCCCGTTTCCATTCTCGTTAACACCGAGGGTACAGGCGTTGTAAGCGACGAACGCATACAGGAGCTCATCCAGGAGAATTTCGACCTTCGTCCCGAAGCCATCATCGAAAGACTCAACCTCAGAAGCCCCATCTACCGTCAGACGGCTGCATACGGTCACTTCGGCAGAAACGACCTCGACCTCCCCTGGGAGCGCACAGACGTTGCAGAAAAGCTCATTCCGTAAGAAACACATCATTGATTAACTTAAATCAAGCAATAAACATAAAAGCTCCGCAAAAAATGCGGAGCTTTTTTTGCTAAAATCAATTCCAAGTAATTTACTTGGAATTGTTGACAATCGGCATATAAAGGCGTATCATTTTTGCTATGAAAAAGATATCTACA
>JAFSFN010000026.1 GCA_017435185.1 Clostridia bacterium
AATTCCTCTTCAAGTGCCTTAACGAGCTCTGACAACTCCAATACTGTCATAGCTTTGATATCAGCAATAAGTTGCTCTTTATTCATTATATTTTCCTCCTGTTAAATTTCAAAATATTTTAGATTATGTGTTTCTGCACAGTAATTATTCAGCCTGTGCGCCGTCTGCCTTCTTTGCGATCTGGTCGAGAACGATTGCCAAACCGGAAATGGGGGACATCATGCTGCCCAACAAACGGGAAAGAAGAACTTCTCTGGACGGAAGGTCTGCCAATGTTTCCATTGCTGCTGCGTCTGATACAACACCGTTAATGATACCGCCCTTGATCTCGCACTTCTTGAACTTCTTGATGCTTTCTTTAAGAATCTTTGCAGGTGCTACTGCATCTTCATAACCGAATGCAAAAGCGGACGGTCCTTTCAAGTATGCGTTGATACTTTCATCGATGCCTGCTTCTTTTGCTGCGCGTTCTACTATGGAGTTCTTCAAAACAACATATTCAACGCCTGCCTTGCGCATATTATTACGGAGTGCCGTAACTTCTTCAACAGTAAGTCCACGATAGTCGAATGCAACAACGGACTGTGCCTGCTTAATCTTTTCTGCAACTTCAGCAACCTGTTGTGCTTTCAATTCAATGATCTTAGCATTTGCCATGCTTTTTCACCTCCTCTGTAAGCTACTATAAAAACTAAACCCCTGCCTCAAAGACAGGGGTAACAAGCTATTATAAAACTTTGTTTTTACCTCGGCAGGATTTACATGCTGAGCACTACCGGCTGTCTTTGGCAAGCTATTTACTTTTCCGACAGTCATAATATCACACAAACGCCTGTGCGTCAACACTTTTCTCAATAAAAATCAGGAAAAAGATCTTCCATTCTCTCTGTTGACACATTGAACTCTTTCTGTATCTGGCGTGCAATATTTTTCGGACGAGCTTCAATTATCTCTCTCTGTCTCTTGACTTCACTCTCCCATTCGGAATAGCTCATTATGCCCCATCTGTTCACATGGCGCTGCATTTCGGGGCGTATCTGTGCCGCCATTAAATCGTAAAGTTCAAGCGAATATTCATAATATTCGTCAAGCACCTGCGCATATCTTTCAACAAACTTCTCGCACCAGCCCTTATTTTTCTTCAGCGCAGTTGGTATATACATATTTGTCTTTGTGCCGTTTGGCGTCGTAAAACCCTCGCCCGTAAAGAATTCGCGAAGTGTGTTGCCCGTTCTGCTGTCAAACGAAAAATCGCAGTCATAAAAAACAGGGCGCCATTTCACCGAATAATCAGCAGCGTTCCAAAGTTTTTGATTGAACATATCCCCATCACCGCAGTATGATCGTGCGATAATATAATCTATCCACGCGTCAACATCAACATATTCGCAGAATTTTTCGTATTGGGCTTCATTCGCCAAATTCCAGGTCTTGGCATATTCGTATACTTGCTTTATCTGTGAATTACTACCCGCAATAGCAAGCGTATTCCTGCGTATCACATTAACATTGTCAGCGTCAACACCGTGTTGAGCAGCAAAACAGTCTTCATTCTGATTCTCTTTAAGATCGTATAATCCCCAGTATTTTCCGTTTATGTATAACACGACAAACTTTGTCTGAGCACAATCTATATTCAAATTTGAAAACAGCATGTTTGCATATGCATCCGAAAGACGTGAATCGTCAAAATTCTGCCCGGCATTACGCAGTACAAGCGCGCCAAATTCAGTTATAGGATAGTTATCGAAAAACGGATAGACAACCGAAGTCTGACCATAACCGCTTCTGAGATATATGCCAAGTGACTTTTGCGGATATACTCTCGTTGAGTTTCCCGAAACTCTGAATCCTGCCGAAAAGCTGGTGCCCAATGTGCCATCTGCCTCATAATATTCAATATAGCATTTGCGTTCAACTATATTAGCCTTGTTCGACGACCACTCATTAACCGCATATACACGACTAAAATCTGTGGGATCTGCCGAAAGACACATGACAGGAAGCAGATGCGGCGTTTCAAACAGATACGTAACTGACACCGCATCACTTGAAAGCCTGCCTTCGCTCATACATATTGCTGTGATGACCGTCGTTTTGCTGACAGTTATGGGGTTTGAATATAATCTCGAGTGCTCATCTGGAGTGCTTCCATCAGTAGTATAGTAAATATTGCCTTCACCCGACAGGACAAGCGAAAACTCACGGTTTTTCATGCCGCCTTTTTCGGAAAAATCGGGAGCATTGAGCTGACCGCCCAGAGGTTCTGCATTTCTGCTTCCCTTTGTGGGTTTGTCAAAAAATACCCTTTCACCCGAAAAGTCATCGTTTGCACGTCCACTCGTGCATCCATAGCGAAGTGCGCCTGTTTGATAAACATCAACAACGCAAT
>JAFSFN010000220.1 GCA_017435185.1 Clostridia bacterium
AACCACCGACACAGGGATTTTCAGTCCCTTGCTCTACCAACTGAGCTACCGAGGCAAATTTGGCGACCCGAAGGGGGCTCGAACCCCTGACCTCCAGCGTGACAGGCTGGCATTCTAACCAACTGAACTACCGGGCCACAATAGCAAGGCTTTTGCCTTGCTATTTCAAATGGTGGGAACAACAGGGCTCGAACCTGTGACCCTCTGCTTGTAAGGCAGATGCTCTCCCAGCTGAGCTATGCTCCCATTAAACTCGCAGACGCACTAAGGACGACTGCGAGATACAGTATACAACATAAAGTCATCACTTGTCAACGAATTTTTTCAGATAGTGAAATCCTCTATACAGCCGCATGGACATACCTTTGCACATTCTCCGCATCTTGTGCATTTTTCGGTGTCTATACGCGCAAATCCGTCAACCACGCTGATTGCACCGTACTTACATTCTTTCACGCAACGCTGACAAGCAATACACGCTTTCATGCATTGTGTCCTTGCTACACGACCTACATCGCTGTTGCGGCAGAACACCAAAACTCTTGCATCGGCAGGTTCGAGTTTTATTGCTGCTCTCGGACATTTCTCAACGCAGTTTCCGCATCCGACACATTTGCTTTCATCAACAACAGCAACACCGTTCTTGACGCTTATTGCATCAAATCCGCATACCTTCATGCAGTCACCCAAACCAATACAAGCAAAGCGGCAAAGTTTGGGACCGCCTGCAAACGATGCTGCAACCGAACAGCTTGAATAGCCATCGTATTCATAGCGTTCTTTTGCAATACCGTCCACACCCTGGCACAGCACTCTTGCAACCATTTTTTCGCTCTGTTCAACATTCATGCCCATTATTTTGCCTATAACTTCAGCATTGGCAGCAGGACATCCATTCGGCCTAGCTTCACCTGCGACGACCGCCTCGGCAAAAGCATCACAACCTGCAAAGCCGCATGCACCGCAGTTTGCACCGCCGAGTGTTTCTCTTATTTGAGCAACACGGGGGTCTATCTCAACAGCGAATTTCTTGTCTGCTATAGTAAGCACGATACCAAACACTGCACCGAGCACACCGAGCGTTAAAAACGCATACAATACTATTTCCATGTTTTAAGCACCAAATCCCGAGAAGCCCATAAACGCAACGGACATAAGTCCTGCAGTTACAAGCGATATCGGGAACCCTTTCATGCACTTAGGAATGTTTGATGTTTCAAGTCTCTCTCTCACGCCTGCCATAAGCACGATAGCAAGCATGAAGCCCAGTGCTCCGAACACACCGTTGAGCACCGACTGCAAAAGGCCGTAGTTATTGTTCATATTAAGAATGGTAACGCCAAGTACGGCACAATTCGTAGTAATGAGTGGCAGATATATACCGAGCGACTTATAAAGCGACGGACTTGATTTTTTGATGAACATCTCAACAAACTGAACAAGGCTTGCGATTATGAGAATGAAACTTATGGTATTCATGTATTGGATATTCAGCGGAACAAGTATCCAATTGTAGACTACCCATGTAAAGAGCGACGCAACACCCATTACAAACGTTACAGCCATGCCCATACCCATTGATGTTTCGACCTTGTTTGAAACGCCCAAAAACGGACAGCAGCCCAAAAATCTTGAGAATATGAAGTTATTTGTAAATATACAAGTAACCATGAAAACAAATACATTCACCGTCATGCGTCTGCCTCCTGCATATTCTTTGCTTTCTTTTTGTTGGTAATGGCATTAACTATGCCCAATATCAGACCAAACACAATAAATCCGCCAGGGGCGAGTATCATTATGAGCATCGGGTCATAACCGCCGCCTAACACATTTATGCCGAACACAGTGCCGTTGCCGAAGAACTCACGGATACAGCCTATCAGTGTTATTGCAAGAGTGAAACCAAGACCCATGCCGACACCGTCCACAGCCGACAACCAAACACTGTTTTTGCTCGCGAATGCTTCCGCACGAGCCAAAATTATGCAGTTAACGACTATGAGCGGAATGAACATTCCCAACGCTGAATACAGATCCGGCAAAAATGCCTGCATGAGAAGCTGTACCATTGTAACAAATGCGCAAATGATTACGATAAAAGCAGGGATTCTGACCTTATTGGGTATGAAGTTTCGCAAAAGCGATATTACAACATTTGAGCCTAAAAGAACAAATGTTGCCGCCGCACCCATGCCGATGCCGTTAATGGCACTCGTAGTAACTGCCTGTGTGGGACAAGTGCCGAGCACGAGATTAAATGTTGGATTTTCATTCAAGAGACCGTTAACGAAAACGCCTCTTGCCGTCTTTTTGTCAGACATTCTTCTTCGCCCCCTTCTTTGCACCATACAATCTCGGATTCAGATATTTATCTATCAAAGGTGTGACTATATTCATAAGCAATATTGCAAATGTCACGCCCTCGGGATATACGCCGAAGTTTCTTATCAGCGCAACCATAAGACCGCAACCTGCGGCATATATGCTCTGACCAAGCCTTGTCATGGGTGAAGTGGTGTAGTCTGTTGCCATAAACACCGCGCCAAAGAGTACGCCGCCCGACAAAACCGCCGTCAGCGGATCATTGCCGAAAATCAGCGAAAGCAGTGCAAATACACCAACGAAAATTACCGGAATACGCCATGATACAACGCGGCGCAAAAGCATATACACAAGACCTATTAAAATTGCCGCCTTGCTGACTTCACCTATACTGCCCGGTATGTTTCCTATGAACATGTCCATATAATTCGCGGTAAATCCGCCGTCACCCAGTATCGTTGCCGACGCTACAGCATCAACTCCGGGGAAAACAGCAGGAAGTGTATACGCAGTCATAAGTGCGGGCCAGCTTACTATCAGTACGCCTCTTGCCGCCATAGCAGGATTCATAAAGTTGTGGCCAATGCCGCCAAAAAGCTGTTTTACAAGAATTATTGCAATAACACTTCCGATGCAGGCAAGCCACCACGGAGCTGTGGGAGGCAAATTAAGGCCGAGTATAAGACCTGTTACAAGTGCCGACAAATCACCTATGCGTACAGTCTGCTTGGCAAGCTTTTGCCATATCCATTCTGAAAGCACTGCCGTAAGCATTGAAACAGCAATCACTATTGCCGCTCTGTAACCGAAAAAGTAAATACCTGCGGCAGTAGTGGGAAGCAAAGCAATAATGACATCGAGCATTATGCTCCTTGTGTCTTCATGTGCACGAATGTGCGGCGGTGTTGAAACGAAAAGCTTCATTGTTTTTGCCTCCTTGCCTCCTGCATAATGTCGGCTTTTGCTTCCTTAAATGCAGCAGTGAGCTGACGCCTTGCAGGGCATATGTACGAACAACAGCCGCACATTATACATTCCATAACGGAGTTTTTCTGTGCGCCTTTAAGGTCGCCCTTATCGCAGAAATTCTTTATTTTGAATGGGTCAAGGCCCATGGGACATACCTGAACACATCTTGCACAGCGGATGCAGGGTGATTCGGGGGCACTCTTTGCGTCTTTAACGCCAAGCACAACTATTCCGCCTCCACCCTTTGTTATGGGCATCGTATCATCAGGAGAACAGGGTCCTGTCATGCCGCCGCCTGCAATTATCTTTCCGGGTTCTTCACTGTAACCCTCGCAGGCGCTTATTATGTCTTCAAACATTGTACCTATCCTGACCTGAAGATTGGCAGGAGCGTTAACACAGCCCGTTACCGTTGTTATTCTCTCAGTCAACGGCAGCCCGTCAATTATAGCATCAGCTATAGCGGCTGATGTAGCTGCATTTATAACTATGGTGTGCACATCCAACGGCAACTTGCCGCTGGGGACTTCTCTGCCGGTAAGTGCTTTTATCAGCTGTTTTTCGCCGCCCTGCGGATACTTCGTTCTGAGCACACGCACTTCAACACCATCCCGGCCGCGCGCCGCTTCACGCATTGCACTTATTGCCTTGGGCTTATTATCTTCGATAGCGATTATACCCTTGTATACATTCAGTGCACGCATGACTGCTCTCAAGCCGTCAACAACACGCCTGGGCTTTTCGACCATAAGACGATAGTCTGAAGTGAGATATGTTTCACACTCCGCACCGTTTATTATTATGGTGTCACAACTCTTGCCTTCACCGACCGTCAGCTTTACATGAGTGGGGAACGCCGCACCGCCCATGCCGCAAATGCCTGCGTTTTTAACAGCATCCACAACAAGCGATGGATCTATCGTCTCTACATTACCGAGCCCCTTTATCCCCTCTACCCATTCATCGGCAAAGTCATTCTTTATGGTGACCGTCATAGTGGGAGAAGCACCGAAAAGCAAGCGTTCTTCAACGCTTACAACTTCACCCGAAATACTGGCGTGAACGGGCAAGCCGAGCGGACCGACAGGTTCGCCTATTACTTGACCTCTTTTTACAAGGTCGCCCTTATTTACACAAGGCTTGCTCGGTGCACCTATGTGCATCGACATGGGGATAGCAACTGTATCTGATACGAAAGCTCTTATGGGGACATCCTTTGTCTGCTTTTTACCTTCGCCCGAAGAATGCATGGGATGTATACCGCCACGGAAAGAAAACTTAGGCAACAGTCTCACCTACCTCTCGATATTATACAAAGTTAGATACTACATTCTATCACAATATTCGCACCGATAAAATCTCAAAAATAAAAACAAATAAAAAATTATCGGATATTGACATGAAAAACGGCATCTTCTTGATTTGAAGATGCCGCATTGCACATATTTGTCAAACTATATCGTTTTGATCAAAAGGATCGCCGCACTGTATGCAGAACTTGGGAGGCTTGCTCTTATCCTGAGGTTCCCAACCGCACTTATTACAACGGTACGCCTTTGCGCCCTCGGGGCGTTTTGCACCGCATTCAGCGCAGAACTTACCTTTGTTGAATGTGCCGCAAGCACACTTCCAGCCGCCGTCTTCTTCTTTTTTGGGTGCGCCGCAACTGCCACAGAACTTGCCCACATTGCCGCTTGCGCCGCACTCGCAAGTCCATGTTGCGCCTGCAGGAGCCGATGCCGCAGGTGCTTGCTGAGCAGGCTGTTGTTGCTGACCCATTGCATAGAGGTTATTCATGTTCATTCCGCCTGCATTCTGAGCCATGTTCATGCCCGCAAATGCCATGAACGCACCGCCGCCACCTTCATTCTTTGCCGCACTTTCCATTGCTTCCGCCTGTGCACCCGCAAGTCTTGCCGCCGCCATTGTAGGATTGCGGAATACTGCGTCACGCTGGAGCTTCTTGATAAGTTCTTCGTCTTCTTCGGAAGCTGATACAGAACTTACGCCGAATGATGCAACAGCAAGACCTCTCAATGCGCCCCATTTTTCGGAAAGAACTTCGTTGAGAGCGTTTGAAATTTCTATCGTATGACCAGGCAATGCGCTGTAGCGAATACCCATTGCCGATATCTTTGCAAATGCAGGCTGGAGAGCCGTCATAAGTTCTGTCTTAAGCTGGCTGTCTATTTCCGCACGGGTATAAATATCGGCTACATTACCGCATACATTTTTGTAAAAAAGCATGGGATCTGTTATTTTATAGGAAAATTCACCGTGACATCTTATCGCAATGTCAATATCAAGACCGATGTTATTATCAACTACACGGAAAGGCACTGCGTTGGGAGTACCGTACTTATTGCCGACTATTTCCTTTGTGTTGAAGTAGTAAACACGCTGGTCTATACCTGCGGCGCCGCCCATGGATATACGTTTACCCATTGTTTTGAATGTATTAAGCAAGTTTTGGCCGAACTTACCGTAGAAAATGCTGGGTTCTTTTGACGAATCGAAAATAAACTGACCCGGTTCTGCGCAAAATTCTACTATAGCGCCTTGCTCAACAATCATCATGCACTGACCTTCGTTGACCTCGATTATTGAACCGTTGCTTATAACATTGTCTTCTCCCTTTGTATTTGAGCTTCTGTTCGAAGTGCTTTTTTGACCCTTTGCCGCAAGCACATCAGCACTGAGAGAATTACAGACAAAGTGCTCACGCCACTGGTCTGCCAATACGCCGCCGACAGCACCAGTTAATGCCTTTATAAGACCCATAAGTTTTAGCCCCTTTCAAATCGTTTAATTTTGTCTTTTTATTATAGCATTATTATTTTGTTTATGCCAGTATACCTTGAAATAAGTAATACGATGTAGTAAAATCAGCATGGAGCAGAACCAATTTTTTATAAGGAAAGAATGAATATGAACTATTACGGAATAGACTTTAATGTTAAAAATGTCCCCTCCTTGGATAAGGAGTTCATACCCTGTGTTGCATGGATGAAAGCATACAGCGAAAAAGCAACTGTTCCTTTCGCTATCGCAGTTGAGCGCAACAACGGCCGCACTGCTGTTTATGACACAAAGATAATAGGCACCGACGAAGCATTTGACGCAGATCTTCGCTATGTTGAGCGTTTGGTAAAATTCATGCTTTGGTCAAAAGGCGGCTTCCGTGTAACACTCTGCGGCAACGAAAAGCTCGCCGCAAAAATAAAAGAAATATATTCCCTCGAAGGTGACCGCAAGTTCGACTTTGACTTCATGTCGAATGTTTACGAGCGCACATTCGAAGTTATTTCCGTTCCCTATGCAGAAAAGCCCGAAGAAAACGAACACGCAGAATCCGTCGGCAAGCACCTTGACGGCTGCCGCATCGGTTTCGACGCAGGCGGAAGCGACCGTAAGGTCAGTGCTGTTATAGACGGTGAGCCTGTTTATTCGGAAGAAGTTGTCTGGTTCCCCAAAACTACGGAAGATCCCGACTACCATTTCAACGGCATCGTAGAAGCATTCAAAACCGCTGCCAGCAAAATGCCCAGAGTTGACGGTATCGGCGTTTCATCCGCAGGTGTTTATGTTGACAACAAAACAATGGTCGCATCACTCTTCCTTAAAGTTCCCAAGGACCAGTTTGATGCAAAGGTAAAAGATATTTATATTCGTGCGGCAAAAGAGATAGGCGATGTTCCCCTTGTTGTCGCAAATGACGGTGACGTTTCCGCTCTCGCAGGTGCAATGAGCCTGCAGGCAGGCGAAGTCATGGGTATGGCAATGGGCACAAGCGAAGCTGTCGGTTATGTTGATGAAGACGGCAATATCGCAGGTTGGCTCAACGAACTCGCTTTTGCCCCCGTTGACCTTAATGAAGCCGCAATGGAAGACGAATGGTCTACGGATATCGGCGTAGGCTGCAAGTATTTCTCACAGGACGCTGTCATAAAGCTCGCTCCCAGAGCAGGCATCGAACTTGACGAAACACTTTCACTCGCCGATAAACTCAAGCAGGTACAGTCTCTCATGGCAGAAGATGATGAGCGTGCCGCAAAAGTTTTTGAGAGCATCGGTTGCTATCTCGGCCACACTCTCCCCTTCTATGCAATGTTCTATGACCTCAGTTATCTCATTCTGCTCGGTCGTGTTACATCGGGCAAGGGCGGCGACATAGTTCTTGATGTTTGCAAGAAGGTTCTCAGCGAAGAATATCCCGAGCTTGCCGCAAAGCTCACAGTCATGCTCCCCGACGAAAAGATTCGTCGTGTGGGTCAGAGTGTAGCAGCAGCGAGCTTGCCCGCAATAAAATAAGGAGGATACAAAAGATGTTGTTTTCAAATGTAAAGTTCTTTGGTGATGATTTCAAATTCCACATTGGTGATGTTCTCGTTGAAAACGGCGAGATAATATCCGCAACACAGACAGATGGCGATGGCAAAGGCGGCTATTTGCTCCCCGGCCTCATTGACATTCACTTCCACGGCAATTCAGGTGCAGACTTCTCTGACGGCGACTACGAAGGTCTTAAAAAGATAGCAAAATATCATGCAGAGCATGGTGTAACTTCTTTCTCGCCCGCTTCAATGACTCTCCCCGAAGCAGTACTTGAAAAAGCATATAAAACGGCAGTTCAGCTTCGTGACGAAGCTCCCGAAGGCTTGTCTAAGATAGTCGGCATCACAATGGAAGGCCCCTTCTTCAACGAAAAGAAAAAGGGCGCACAGGCAGCAGAACATCTTCGCTTGCCCGATAAAGAAATGTTTGCTCGTCTCAACAAGGCGGCAGACGGCATGATCCGCATTGCTTGCATAGCTCCCGAGCTTGAAGGCGCACAAGATTTTATCAAAGAAGTTTCCAAGGTCGCTGTTTGCTCTGAAGCACATACCGATGCAAACTACGACGAAGCAGCCGCAGGCTTTGAAGCAGGCGCTCGCCATGTTACACATCTCTACAACGCAATGCCCGCTCTCGGTCACCGTACACCCGGTGTCATCGGCGCAGCTTCCGAACGTGACGATGTCACTGCTGAGCTTATCTGTGACGGCGTTCACATTCACAGAAGTGCAGTTCGTGCCGCTTTCAAAATGTTCGGTGAAAAGCGCATCTGCCTCATAAGTGACTCACTCTCCGCTTGCGGCATGGCTGACGGTATGTACCAGCTCGGCGGTCAGGATGTTATCGTCAAGGGCAACCGTGCAACGCTCAAAGACGGTACTCTCGCAGGCAGTGCAACTCCCCTCTTTGATTGTATGAAGACGGCTATCAGCTTCGGCATCCCCATGGAAGATGCAGTTCGCTGTGCTTCTTATAATCCCGCAACGGTTATGGGTATAGCTGACAAAGTTGGCACTGTTGCCGCCGGCAAGTGCGCAGACCTCATTCTCACTGACGATGACCTCAACATCTGCGAAGTTTACATTAACGGCGAAAAAGTGAGATAATTACTTCCCAATCAAAAGTCAATAATATTTTAATCAAACCGCCCAGGTCTATCTGAGCGGTTTAATCTTTATACTCATATATTTTGGTATGCCGTATTTTCTTAGTTATCAAGTACTCGAAGTATTTTATCCGAAAAAGTTCCTATACTTCTATCAAGTAGATGAAGTATAGGTGATTTGTATGAAGTTAAATGAAGCCGTTTCAAAAAGAATAACCGAGCTATGTAAAAAAAGAAATATGACGCAGTATTCGCTTTCTCTTAAGAGCGGCGTTCCTCAATCCACACTCAGCACAATAATTAACTGCACATTTCCGAGTATGAAACTGCGCATTATTTATGAAATCTGCGAGGGATTTGAAATCACTCTTGGTGAATTTTTTGATTCTCCCCTTTTTATCAGAGAAAATATTATCGATGGCTGATACAAAAGTTCATATTGCCGCACAAAACAAAACTGCCCCAAGAAGAGAACAAAACTCTTTTTAGGGCAGTTGATTTTTAGGTCGATATGTTGCTGTGCAATTTCGAATTTTTTATTTGTCAAATATCAAGTTCGGGCGGAACATCAATCTCGTCTGATACATATTTACCGTTCTTCTTCCGCTGGCGGACACATTCGGTAAGCAGGTATTCGATTTGTCCGTTTACGGAGCGGAAATCATCCTCCGCCCAAGCCGCTATAGCATTGTAGAGTTTGGGCGAAAGGCGAAGCGGTATTTGTTTTTTCTGATTATCGTTCATCAATAAAGACTACCCGAATTTACTACAGGCTGTGCGTCATGGTTGCCGCAGAGCACGACGAGAAGATTTGACACCATTGCCGCCTTGCGTTCTTCGTCAAGCGTGACCACATTGTTTTCATTAAGGCGTTCAAGTGCCATTTCAACCATACCCACTGCGCCATCAACTATCATCTTTCGAGCGTCGATTATGGCAGAAGCCTGCTGGCGCTGAAGCATAACAGCCGCTATTTCGGGTGCATATGCAAGGTAAGTTATGCGTGCTTCAACAATTTCAATACCTGCTTCGTTAACACGCTGTTGTATCTCGTCACGGATACGAATTGCAACCGTATCACTTGAACCTCTCAAGCTACCTTCATCGGCAATGCCGTCACCCGTTGTATCAACATTGGGTGCTATATCATAAGGATAAAGACGAACTATGTTGCGAAGCGCACTGTCGCACTGCAACGAAAGGAATTCTTTATAGTTGTCAACATTGAATACAGCCTTTGCCGTATCAACTATGCGCCATGTAACAGCAATACCTATTTCAACAGGGTTGCCGAGGCAGTCATTTATCTTCTGCCTGTTATTGTTAAGTGTCATAACCTTGAGTGATATCTTGTTATTTGCAATCTCAACACCGTTTGCAGGCATATTTGTCATTGCCGCCATAACAGGATTCGCCGTTTTTACATCACCGCTCTGATTGAGCTTTGTCTTTGCGGCAGGATTAACACTTGTGCAGAAAGGATTTACAAAATAAAATCCATCGCCCTTGAGCGTGCCCACATACTTACCGAAAAGAGTCAAAACCAATGCTTCCTGCGGCTTCAACACTTTCAGACCCGGTATGGGGATCCAAAAAGCGCACAAAATAATTATACCGATTACCATGAGTGCAGGACTATCGCCATACTCATCCATACGGATTCCGCCGTATATCGTGAGTGCAAGACCCGCGATAAACGCTAAAATAACAAGCAACAATACTGCCATGCCGTTTTTTCTGGTGGACAAAATCTTTTCAGTCATCAAAATCATCTCCTATCAGGTTGATATCAGAATGATATCATCAAGTTTTTTCTTTGTCAATAGGGATTTTGTTCTCACAGATATTCATTCATATCGACTTTTGCAATTTTTTTATTAACATTTTTAATGTACTATTGTCGTATTGTATACTATTGGATAAAATCATATCCGTAAATTTTATTTTCAGGAGGCTTTTATGGTTGCAAAAGATTTTAGGAACAAGGCATGGGCCGCTCTCAAGGGTAAATGGGGCACATTTGCTTTGATAGCTTTTATTTACTCACTTATCGTAAGTGCAGTAACGGCAACAGGTATCGGCTCTATGTTAACCGTTATTGTTTCTGGTCCGCTGACATTGGGCGTATCCATCGTATCGCTGAAAGTAATCAGAGGCTTTGACATTGATCTTAAAGATATGTTCGAGGGTTTCAATAACTTTTTGAATTCTTTCCTTTTGGGCTTGGTAAACGCTATATTCGTTTTTCTCTGGTCTCTGCTTTTCTTCGTTCCCGGCATCATAAAGCAGCTTTCATACAGTATGAGCTACTATATCATGGCGGAAAATCCCGAAATATCACAGTCAGATGCAAGAAAGAAGTCGATGGAAATGATGCAGGGTCACAAGTGGCGTCTTTTCTGCCTTCAGTTCAGCTTCATAGGCTGGATACTGTTGAGCATCCTCACACTCGGCATTCTTTTGTTCTGGATAATGCCATATATGCAGACAGCAGCAGCTGCCTTCTATGAGGATCTTAAAACAAAGCAAGCACAATAATAAAAATTAAACATACAAGAATCCGCCGAATGTTCGGCGGATTCTTGTGTTGAGAAGTTTATTTTGTCTGCTCTTTGAGGATTAATTCAAAACCTTTTCCGACAATCTTCGCTTGTTCTATATCAAGTGTTCCTGTCAATTCTATCGTATAAACATTGCGAGGATTTTTTATCCATGCACCCGGTTTAAGCTGTACCGAGAGCGTATCTGCGTCAACATTACCATTCATTACATAACTGCCATTTGGGAACCTTGGCACATCATCAGACGGCCCAAAAGCGAAAGTTGCCTCAAACGAATTATTATTTTCGGAATTCACAGTCATTACCACTGACGGTTTACTGCCATTGCGCGCCGATGTATAATAACCCGCCCATTCTCCGGTAAGTGTAAGGCTTTCTATCTCTGCCTCACAGTCCATCGTATCTGCTTCCCATGCAGAATTATTATATTTATATGTCGCTACGGCACTTACTGCTATCACTGCCACTTTCTTTTCTATTTTGAATGAGCAATTCACCGTAACAGTTCCTTTTTCCCAGTCAAACACTTGATTGTCAACTGTCAGGCCGGATATATCAGCCTCATCGACCGTAAGCTCCTGTGTGCCGTTGTTACTGCTTACAGTTATTGACTTTGTCTGCAATACCGTTTTAAGTTGTTCTTCATCTGCTTCAAATGCACAGCCTTCTCTATATGCAATCTCGCCGCTTTCATTGTTTTTGAAATATGTGAGATACCAGCTATCCTCATCAAATACAAACGCCGCCTCAGCAGTAAGTTCGCACTCAGCAACTTCAGATTGCACCTTATACGATATATTCACTTTATCGGTCACATTTTCTAAATCGGTATTTTGGCTATCGATTGTTACATCAGCAAGATTGCTTTCATCAAGCATAATCTTGACGCCGTTTGAAAGTGTTACTTCCCTGCCCACAAGTTTTTCTTTGACCATTTCTTCAGTCACACCCTTGAGCGGAAGCATACTCCATTTTTCTTCTTCGCAAGGAATTATTTCTTTTATTTCCCAATTATAGGAATTGCGCTCATATATGAGCTGATATCTTTGCGTATGTTCAAGTTCGGCATCTTGAGCCACTACAGTACAATACACATTCAGCATCTCGCCATCTCTGACTTTTTCATCGATTACAAGGCTTGAGATATCAACTTTTTCATCAAATTGATTTCCCTGTACATATGTTCTGAGCTGAGCATCTATAGCTTCATCCTCGGGAAGCAATGTAATTATCAGTGCAAATATAACGCCTGCCGCAATCAACAGCACAAGTGCAATTATAAGTACCCACAGCCAAACTTTTCCCTTCTTCTTTTTGGGCGCACTTTCCTCGAATACAAGCATCGGTGTCACTTGATTCACTTCATTGTCGCTGAAGTAGTTTATCTCTTTTTTCTCAGTTGCAAAAACAGGCTCCGCCTGTTCTTGCTCCTGCTTATCGGGAATATAAACAGGCTCTCCACACCTGGCGCAAAACCTTACATTATCGGTGAGCTGTGCTCCGCACTTGCTACAAAACATTTATCTTCCTCCTGCAATCAGTAACTTGTCATACTAAGAACATCTATATACCATGTTCCGTCTATTTTTATTACAGGTATATACCTGGTAAATGTATCGCTTCGCTTTTTGCCTTTTTCTTCTACTTCTATTTCTTCTTTCTTTGCATCGCTGACTTCTATGTCAAATTCATCTTCGTATTTTTCCTTAATATCGCGAAGATCGCTGTTTGAATAGGCTTCTTCACCTATTGATTTACATGAAAACTTATATTTCTCACCGTACAGCGTTTCCAAAGATTCAACCCGGTCTTCAAGCTCCTCACTCATTTTATCATAATATTCATTCTTATTTTCAAAATTTTCTTTTTCTATTTGTTCTTCAATGAACTCTTTTGGGCAAAGCTGGCACATTGTTTTTGCGTCGGCCTTATACATAGCTTCTACAAAATCTACTGCCACGCTGTCCGAGCTCTTACCTCCGAACAAAGCTACACATAAAACAACGACAATGGCCGCTGCCAGCAATACAGCAATAATGCCTATTGTTCGATCACTCGTCTTCCTTTTAGTTGCAGCAGGACTGTTATATAACGCATTACCTGCCTGCGAATGCATTTGTGCACCACATGCCGTACAAAAGAATGCTCCGTCAGGATTGTTTGATCCGCATTTTCCGCAAAACATAGTTTTCTCCTCTATCGCTTATAATTGTTTTTAGCTCAACCTTGTTCCACAGCAGTTGCAGAACAAATCCCCTTCTTTTGCAGGCTGATTGCAGTTTTGGCATACACGAACAGCAGGTGCTGCAGGCTGTTCATTCTTCCACCCATGGGACATTTGAACACCGCATGAATTGCAGAATGCTGAATTTGCTACTACATCAGCTCCGCATCGAGGACATTTTTCCACACCTTTTATCTGTTTTATATCTTCACGACATTGAGCTATCTCCGCAGTCAGATTGTTCACCATGCTTATCTTGTCATAATTAAGCGCATTGACATCGGTTTTGTTCTTTTCATAATATGCTTTGCCGATTTCAAGGTAGAGCGCATCTATCTGCTTTTCCTTTTCCGATATTCTGCTGTTGAGCTTTGCTATCTCAGTCAGATTCTGTGTTTTCTGCGCCACTCCGTGACCTGCATCACTTATCTTTCTTCCTATCTGTTCAAAAAAAGACATACTGTTTCCCCCTTAAATTTTTATATCTGCGACAGATTTTGTGTCACGCATAGAATTTCTGACCCTGCTCAGTGTTACCGGAGTCATCCCAAGCAAAGATGCTACCTGTGAATGTTTTACTTTATCAATTAAACCCGGATAGTTTTCTAAAAACCACTTATATCTTTCAGTGCTGTTTTTGTGCAACAGCTTGCTTTTGAATTCGTTGTTTCGTTTTGTCGTTCCTTGTAAGATATATGTATAAATGCTCATTGACTGATCTCTTTTTTTCAAAAGTGCAAGCATATCATTCACATCTATCCACAAAACTTCGCTGTCTACTATAGCTTCCATTGTAAGAAGAACCTCTTCATCAAAACTGAACATGGGCATTAACGGATCGCCGTATACCATTTGAAAACAATCCGTTATCTCTTTACCTTTTGAATCTATATAATAACCTCTGAAAACACCTTTGAGTATGAATGCCATGTGCGTAATCTTTCTCCCCTGTGAAAAGACCTCTTCTCCGCTCTTGAAAGTCTTTACAGTCATTACACTTGCCAGCTCATTTATAAATGTTTCATCGGTAATCTTCAAATGTTCAGTTAAAAATTGTTTTATCTTCATATCCGCTCCCATTCGATATTTGTCGATTTATGTATTAAATTTTAACCTCAAAAAAAGCATTGTGCATTATCAAATGTTAATGAAAGCAATATTTTTTACAATTTTCTATAGTTTTTTATCGATAACATCATTTTTTGTTCTTTTTATGGGTTATGGACACAAAAAAGCCTGCGACACAAGTCGCAGGCTTTTTATCAGATGTTAAATTGTAAGATGGATTACTCCATGTCGTTGAGCTTCTTGTAGTATTCGTACTTATCCTTTGCTTCCTTCTCTGCACGCTCGAAGAGTTCTTCTGCTGCTTCGGGGAAGAGCTTTGTAAGTGAAGCATAACGAACCTCGCCCATGATGAAGTCTTTATATTCACTCTTGGGCGGCTTACTGTCGAGAATGAAAGGATTCTTGCCTTCTTCTGCGAGATCGGGGTTGTAGCGATAGAGGGGCCAGTAACCGGACTCTACTGCCTTCTTAGCTTCAGCCTGTGCCTTACCCATGTTGATACCATGGTTGATACAGGGAGCATAAGCGATAATGATGGAAGGTCCTTTATATGCTTCAGCCTCTGTGATAGCCTTCATGAGCTGATTCTGGTCAGCGCCCATGCAAACCTTTGCAACATAGACATAGCCATAGCTCATTGCCATCATGCCGAGATCCTTCTTCTTTGTGCGTTTACCTGCTGCTGCAAACTTCGCAACGGAGCCTGTCGGTGTTGCCTTGGAAGACTGACCGCCTGTATTGGAGTAAACTTCTGTATCAAGAACAAGGATGTTTACATCTTCGTTCATTGCAAGAACATGATCCAATCCGCCGTAGCCGATATCGTATGCCCAGCCGTCACCGCCGATTATCCACTGTGACTTCTTTGTAAGCAAGTCGGACAATTCAACGATCTTCTTGCCTTCTTCACAGCCGCAGCCGCTTACGAGGTTCAAAAGAGCTTCGCCTGTTGTTCTGGAACCGTCTGCATCATTCATGTTGTTGAGCCATGCTTCACAGGCTTCCTTAATCTCAGCCTTGTCAGTCTTTTCTGCCAAGGAGCGAACTGCATCTGCAAGGCCTTCGCGACGCTGCATGGTTGCAAGGTTCATGCCAAAGCCGAATTCTGCGTTATCTTCAAAGAGCGAGTTGCCCCATGCAGGACCGTGACCCTTGCTGTTTGTTGTGTAGGGACATGTGGGAGCACTGCCGCCATAGATGGAGGAACAACCTGTTGCATTTGCAATCATCATTCTGTCACCAAAGAGCTGAGTAATGAGCTTGACATAAGGTGTTTCACCGCAACCTGCGCAAGCACCGGAGAACTCGAACAACGGCTGGAGGAACTGACTGCCTTTAACTGTGTTCTTCTTGAGTTCAACATTCTTTGCTTCGACCTTGATTGCTGCTTCCCAGTTTTCTGCTTCCTTATCGCAAATGTCGCTCAAGGGAACCATCTTCAATGCCTTTTCCTTAGCGGGGCAAACTTCTACGCAGTTGCCGCAACCTGTACAATCCAAGGGGGAGAGCTGAATGCGGAAATTAAGTCCTGCAAATTCCTTGCCGTTTGCGGCCTTTGTTACATAGCCCTCGGGCATATTGTCATTTGCATCTGTAAGTATCGGGCGTATGCAAGCATGCGGACAAACGAGTGAGCACTGATTGCACTGTATGCAGTTTTCGGGAATCCAATCGGGAACCTTAACTGCAACGCCGCGCTTTTCGTATTTTGTTGTACCTGTGGGAACAAAACCGTCTGCTGCCATTGCGCTTACAGGGAGCTTGTCGCCGTTCTGTGCAAGTACGGGCTTGATGAATTCGTTGAAATACTTATCATCTGTTACGGAAATAGGTGTTGCGCCCTCTGTTGTTGTTGCCCAGGATTCAGGATAGTTGATTTCTACAACGCCCTGTGCGCCTGCATCGATAGCTGCATAGTTCTTCTGAACAACTTCATCGCCCTTCTTTGCATAGGACTTCTTAGCGGCGGCCTTCATGTATTCGATTGCCTGGTCTGCTTCCAAAACGCCGGAGAGCTTGAAGAATGCGGACTGCATTATGGTGTTGATTCTGCTGCCCATGCCAACTTCTGCTGCGATCTTAATAGCGTCGATATTGTAGAAACGAACCTTGTTCTTTGCAATTGCGTTCTTCATTGTTGCAGGCAATTCTTTTTCCATCTCCTCGAGTGTCCAGGGAGAGTTCAAAAGGAAGATGCCGCCTTCTTTGATGCCTTCTGCAACATCATACCGAGTTACATAGGACGGATTGTGACAAGCTGCGAAGTCTGCCATATCGATGAGGTAGGGGCTCTGTATGGGCTTCTTGCCGAAACGCAGATGCGAAACTGTGAAGCCGCCCGACTTCTTGGAGTCATAGGAGAAGTAGCCCTGTGCATACATGTCTGTATGGTCACCGATGATCTTGATGGAGTTCTTGTTTGCGCCGACTGTACCGTCGCTGCCCAAACCGTAGAACTTGCAAGCGATAGTTCCTTCGGGAGCTGCATTGACCTGCTCATTTATGGGAAGTGATGTGTTTGTTACATCGTCATTGATACCGACTGTGAAATGATTCTTGGGAGTTGCTGTCTCAAGGTTGTCATAAACAGCCTTAACATGTGAGGGGGTGAATTCCTTGGAACCCAAACCGATACGGCCGCCATATACTTCGATATCGCCTCTGCCGCACTCTTTAAGAGCTGCAACAACATCCTGATAGAGAGGTTCGCCCATTGAACCGGGCTCCTTTGTTCTGTCAAGAACAGCAATGCGCTTTGCGCTTGCGGGAATAGCCTCGGAGAGCTTTTCTGCAACGAAAGGACGGAACAAACGAACCTTTACGAGACCAAGCTTTGCGCCCTTTGCGTTGAGGTAATTGATTGTTTCTTCAACTGCATCTGCGCCGCTGCCCATTACCACTATGATATTTTCTGCATCTGCTGCGCCAACATAATCGAAGAGCTTGTACTGTCTGCCTGTAATCTTTGCAACTTCGTCCATGTAATACTGAACGATGCCGGGGATTGCTTCATAGTACTTGTTTGCTGCTTCTCTGCCCTGGAAGTAAATATCGGGGTTCTGAGCAGTACCGCTCTGCATGGGGTGCTCGGGGTTGAGTGCACGCTCACGGAACTTTTTGACTGCTTCAAAGTCACAAAGTTTTGCCATGTCTTCGTAATCGATTGCATCTACCTTCTGGATTTCGTGTGATGTACGGAAACCATCGAAGAAATGCAGGAAAGGAACGCTGCCCTTAATTGCTGACAAATGGCTGACGAGTGCAAGATCCATAACTTCCTGTACGGAAGCCGAAGCGAGCATTGCAAAACCTGTCTGGCGAGTGCTCATGACGTCACTGTGGTCACCAAAAATCGACAATGCATGCATTGCAAGTGCTCTTGCGGTTACATGGAATACACCGGGAAGAAGTTCGCCGGCTATTTTGTACATGTTGGGGATCATGAGGAGCAAGCCCTGTGATGCTGTGAATGTGGTTGTCAAAGCACCTGCTACGAGTGAACCGTGGACAGCACCTGCTGCACCGGCTTCGGACTGCATTTCTGCAATGCGAACCTTCTGACCGAAAATATTTGTTCTGCCGTTCGCAGCCCAATCATCGGCCGATTCAGCCATGGGTGAGGACGGAGTGATGGGGTATATAGCCGCTACATCAGAAAACGCATAGGCTACATGTGCGGCGGCGGTATTGCCGTCGATTGTCATTTTTTTTGCCATGTAAAGCTCCTCCATTATATTTTATTGTTTTATAATTATGAATTGCGGGTCAACAGACCACCATTTATTATAGTCATACTTTCTTGTTATGTCAAGCCGACGGACTTCAGCATAAAAGCCGTTTTGACCTCTTGTTATCTTGCTTTTTTGAACTTGACGCAATTTGATCAAGGTCCGAAATATAAAACAAAGCCCACCCTTCAAGGATGAGCTTTATCTTCTCAGTTAAGTATTTTCTTCTGCAATGCCGCAATATCACGCGAGTTGACATTTGCATCACCGTTCATATCACCTGCTGTTGCAT
>JAFSFN010000221.1 GCA_017435185.1 Clostridia bacterium
AAGATTATGGCAAATATAAATTATTTGTGGGACAGCAATAATGGATAAATTCGAAGCGGCAAGATATCTTGGCATCAAACCATCTGCCCTTGATAAAAGGACGGAGGAACTGATTGAAAAGTGCGGACGAAAACTTGAACAAACGGCTGCACCCAAGCATATCCATGCCGTTTTTGATATAAGTGTTTCAGATGAAAATGTGAGCTTCCCCGACTTTGAAGTGAAAAGTCGAGACTTGGCAAAGCATATAGATTCTTGTTCTCAGGCGGCACTTTTTGCGGCTACATTGGGTGTGGCGGCGGACAGACTCATTTCAACTGCATCATACAGTGATATAAGCGAAGCCGCAGTAATGCAGGCGTGTGCGGCTGTGCTTATAGAAGAATATTGTGATGAAGCGATGAAAGAAGTTGCATCTGCAGAACACAAGAAGTTTTTAAGACCGAGGTTTTCACCCGGGTACGGTGATTTCTCCGTTTCTCACCAAAAAGATATACTTACGATACTGCGAGCAAATGCGCGTATCGGCCTTTTTGCCACCGATTCAAATATGCTCGTACCGTCAAAATCGGTTACGGCAGTAATAGGCATAACCGATAAAGAAAGCAGCTGCAATATAAATAAGTGTGCCGATTGCGGCAACAAATTCTGCGTATTCCGAAAGGAGTGATCCACATGGATTTCAGACAACTTTTAGGCAAACAAATACTTTTCTTTGATGGTGCAATGGGCACAATGCTTCAGGCGGCAGGTTTGAGTGCCGGTGAACTTCCTGACTTATGGAGTGTTACAAATCGGGAAAAAGTAAAGGATATACATCTTGATTACCTTAAAGCAGGTTGCAACATCATAAAAACAAACACTTTTGGCTGTAATGCCCTCAAAATGGCAGACAGCGGTTATAGTGTAGAAGAAGTTGCAAAGGCCGCTGTTGAAGCGGCGAAGTCGGCAATAGCCGATATGGGCGATGACGGCGAACCTCGCTTCATTGCTCTTGATATAGGTCCTACGGGGAAATTGCTCAAGCCGCTCGGCGATCTTGAGTTTGAAAAGGCGTATGAGCTTTTCTCGCAGACTGTAAAAGCAGGTGCTCAAGCAGGAGCTGACTTGGTGCTTATAGAGACCATGTCCGATACATATGAGCTCAAGGCGGCGGTACTTGCCGCAAAAGCGGTATGTGATCTTCCAATATGTGCAACAGTTGTACTGGATAAAAGAGGCAAACTTCTGACAGGCGCTTCGGTCAGCGCAGTGTGCGCACTGCTTGAAGGCTTGGGTGTTGATGCGCTCGGCTTTAACTGCAGTCTTGGCCCAAGAGAAATGATGGAGCACGTCCGTGAGCTTGCACGCATAAGTTCACTTCCTATAATATTGAATCCCAATGCGGGCCTGCCCAGACAGGAGAATGGCAGAACAGTATTCGACGTAACTCCAGCTGAGTTTGCGCTTTTGATGGAAGAACCTGCAAGGGAAATGGCGCATCTTCTCGGCGGCTGCTGCGGCACAACGCCCGAGCATATAAAAAAGCTCGTTGAAAAGTGCAGCAATATAACACCTGTTCCTGTTACGAAAAAGACTAAAACAGTCGTATCTTCGTTTACGCACGCAGTTGTTTTGGATGAGCATCCGATATTGATAGGTGAGCGAATAAATCCTACGGGAAAAGCAAGGCTTAAGCAAGCTCTGCGTGAGAATGATTATGACTTTGTGCTTCGTGAGGGCTTGGGTCAGGCGGAACGAGGCGCAGATGTGCTCGATGTGAATGCAGGTTTGCCCGATATAAATGAAGCAGAAGTGCTCAAAGAGCTTGTTGTTCGTTTGCAAAGCGTCACCGATTTGCCTCTCCAAATAGACACTGCCGATGAAAAAGCAATGGAAAACGCATTGCGTGCATACAATGGGAAACCGCTCATAAATTCGGTGAACGGCAAGCAGGAATCAATGAATACGATACTTCCGTTGGTAAAAAAGTATGGTGGCGTGGTGGTTGCGCTCACTCTTGATGAAAGCGGAATTCCCGAAACGGCAGACGGCAGAGTTGAAATAGCACGCAAGATAATTAACCGAGCCGCTGAGTTCGGCATTGATAAAAAAGATATAATCGTAGATCCGCTAACGCTTACTGTCAGCGCTGGTGAACAGAACGGCAGGATCACGCTTGAAGCCTTGCGCAGAATAAAGCAGGAATTGGGCGTAAAAACAAGTCTCGGTGTATCGAATGTATCGTTTGGTTTGCCAAGACGCGATCTTTTGAACGCATCATTTTTTGCTCTTGCACTCGGTGCGGGTCTTGATGCCGCAATAATGAATCCATATGCCGAAATGATGATGGATGTATATAATGCTTCGCTTACTTTGCTTGGTAAGGATGAAAAGAGCGAAAGGTTTATAGCAAAATATTCGGGAACACAGGCAGAAAACAAGCCTGCCGCAACTCAGCAGATGACGCTTACCGACGCTATATTAAACGGTCTTTCGGGCGATGCTGCCGCACTTACGGCTCAAGAACTTGAAAGCAAGTCTCCCATGGATGTTATTGAAAACATGATGATACCCGCGTTGGATAAAGCCGGCATCGGATTTGAAAAGGGAACTTTGTTCCTGCCCCAGCTTTTGATGTGTGCCGAAGCGGCAAGAAGTGCATTTGAAGTTATAAAATCAAAGATGGGCTCAAATGCAGGCGAGAGCAGGGGCAAGGTCGTGGTAGCTACTGTTAAGGGAGATATACACGATATAGGCAAAAATATTGCAAAGAGCATGCTTGAAAATTACAGGTTCGAGGTTGTTGATGTCGGCAAGGATGTTCCTGCGGAGGAAATCGTCAAAGCGGCAATCGAAAACAATGTAAAACTTGTCGGATTGTCGGCACTTA
Source organism: Clostridia bacterium (assembly GCA_017435185.1). Taxonomy (GTDB): domain Bacteria; phylum Bacillota; class Clostridia; order Christensenellales; family CAG-138; genus RGIG3096. Next base: position 2,873 of record JAFSFN010000221.1, read on the forward strand.
TGACTACTACTGTCGTGAACATGGAAGAAACGATAAAAGCATTGCATGAAGCAGTGCCTGACTGCGCTATAATGGTAGGAGGAGCGGTTCTTACAAAGGAACACGCAGAAAAAATAGGTGCTGATGCGTTTGTTGGAGATGCAATGGCAAGTGTAAGATTTGCCGAGAGCATATACTGCAAATGAATGTCTGTTATTGCTAATACTTGACTTTGAACAAACGACGCATCTATAATAAATTATAATATCAAACATAATGGCAACAGCCAAAAAAAGAAAAGGAGAAATAAAATGGCATACGACAGAATTTACAACTTCTCTGCCGGCCCTTCAATGCTTCCTATCGAAGTGCTTGAAAGCGCAAGAGATAACACGATGAATTATGAAGGTAGCGGTATGTCCGTTATGGAAATGAGCCATCGCAGCAAGGTCTACGATAACATAATCGTATCCGCTATTGCACTGATGCGTGAAGTAATGGGTATCCCTGACAACTATAAAGTTTTGTTCCTCCAGGGCGGTGCTTCCCTCCAGTTTGCAATGGTTCCCATGAACCTTATGACAAAGAATAATAAAGCTGACTATATCGTAACGGGCAGCTTCTCCGGTAAGGCAGCAGAGGAAGCTGCAAAGTACGGCAAGGTAAATATTGCCGCAACAACAAAGGACGAAGATTTCACTCGTATTCCTCAGCAGTCCGAGCTCAATCTCGATCCCGAAGCGGACTATGTCCATATCTGCTTCAACAACACGATATACGGCTCAAAGTGGAATTATATCCCCGATACGGGCGATGTTCCCCTTGTTGCAGACCTTTCTTCCTGTATAATGAGTGAGCCCATTGATGTAACAAAGTTCGGTCTTATCTATGCCGGTGCACAGAAGAATATGGCACCCGCAGGTCTTACAATTGTTATTGTTCGAGAAGATCTTATCGGAAAGACACTTCCCGGCACTCCTGTCATGATGGACTATGAAAAAATGGCAAAGAGCGATTCGATGTATAATACGCCTCCCTGTTGGTCCATCTATGTATGCAAACTCGTGCTTGAATGGCTCAAGAACATGGGCGGATTGAAAGTCATGCAGGAGCGCAATGAAAAGAAAGCAAAGCTCCTCTATGATGCTATTGACGAAAGCAGTCTCTTCTCCTGCAAGGTTGAGAAGAACAGCAGATCAATAATGAATGTTCGTTTCTCAACAGGCAATGAAGAACTTGATGCAAAGTTTGTTAAGGAAAGTGCCGCAAACGGCATGAGCAACCTTAAAGGTCACAGATCGGCAGGTGGTCTGCGTGCTTCAATATACAATGCAATGCCTTATGAAGGCGTTGAGCACCTTGTAAACTTCATCAAGAAGTTTGAAGCCGAGAACAAATAAGGAGGGTAAGCAAATGCGTATTTTGGCATCTGACGGTATGGATAAATCGGCTGTTGCCGCTCTTACGGCAAAGGGCCACGAAGTTGTTGAGCAGTTCTATGAGGCCGATGAACTCGGCGAGCAGCTCAAATCATATGACGTGCTTGTTGTACGCAGTGCAACAAAAGTGCGTGTTCCCGTTATAGACGCAGCAAAACAGGGCGGCAGACTCAAGCTCATAATCCGCGGCGGCGTCGGTGTTGATAATATTGATGTAAAATATGCTGAAGAAAACGGCATAACCGTTCGCAATACTCCTCGTGCAAGCAGTGATACAGTTGCAGAACTTGCTTTGGCACATATGTTCTCGGTCGCTCGTTTTATCAGCATAGCAGGTCACACGATGCGTGAAGGCAAATGGGAAAAGAAAGCCTATAAGGGAATTGAGCTTGCTGGCAGAACAGTCGGCATTATAGGTTACGGCAGAATCGGTCAGGCACTCGGCAGGCGCGCACAAGCACTTGGCATGAAGGTGTTGGCATATGATTTGTATAAAAATCCCGAACTTGAAAATGAAAACATGAAGTATGCAGAACTCGATGAACTTCTTGCTTCTTCTGATTTTGTTTCATTGCATACTCCCAGCCTTGACGGCAAGCCCCTCATCAACGCGGAAACTATCGCAAAGATGAAGGATGGTGCTATCCTCATCAACACATCACGCGGAGGCAATGTCGATGAAGCCGCATTGCTTGATGCGCTCAATTCGGGTAAGCTCCGCGGCGCAGGCCTCGATGTATTTGCTGAGGAACCTTCCAAGAATCCGGAACTCTATTCGCATCCCCTTGTTTCATGCACACCCCATATCGGTGCATCAACAGGTGAAGCACAAAAGCGTATCGGTGCAGAAATAGTAGATATAATCGAAAACTTCTGACAGTAAGTAATAAATAAGCAATATAAAAGCTCCGACTGAAAATCGGAGCTTTTATATTGATCTATAATTCAGAAAATTCTTCTTCCCCATGCAAAGTTCCTATCTGCCCAGCTTCCGCAGGTGCTTATGATAACTTCGCCTGCGGTCGATGACGCATGGAGATATTTATTGTTGCCGTACCAAATGCCTACATGACCTATGCGTGATGTGCCTGGGTCGTAGAAGAATATGAGATCTCCTCGTTCAAGATTGTCCATGCCGACAACCTTTGTCCAACTTTCAACCTGCGAGAAACCGCTTGCGTTCAAGCGCCTTGTATCTACGCCTATATTTTTAAGACAGTAGTATACAAGACCTGAACAGTCAAATGAGCTTGGACCTTCTGCGCCCCAAACATAGGGCTTACCCAATTGCTTTTCGGCAAATTTGATGAGCGAGCTTACATTTGCCGTGTATTGCGGCGGGTCTGTCGGCTTGGGTGTATCCGTCGGATTAATTGTTTTTGTAGGTGTGGGCGACGGTGTGCTTGTCGGCCTTGGTGTGCTTGTCGGCCTTGGTGTGCTCGTCGGCTGGGGTGTCTTTGTTGGCTTGGGAGTTTCTGTCGGTTTGGGTGACTTTGTTGGAGTGGGCGTCGGTTGTGGTGTGGGTGACGGCGTGGGGACAAAGTCGGGATGCGTCTTTGCAAAAGGAGAATAAATAAGGTCAAGCGTAATGCTGTCGGCTATTCCTGAGGGGGTGAGTGAATTTATCTCCTGAAATTCTTTGAGAGCGTATTCCGTAGCTGCGCCGAAATATCCGTTTTGTTTTTCACTGTAATATCCAAGATCAGTGAGCTGTTTTTGAAGAAGCAATATGTCGTTGCCTTTGTAGCCTCTTGAAAGCGAATATTGCTTTGCACTTTCAGAAAAAAGTACGGACTGCGTGACTTCGTCGGCAATACCGGTTTCAACCATGTGATGCACATTTTGAAAACGCTTTATGGCAGTTTCGGTAGCTGAACTGTATGATTGCGAAGGTTCATCGGAGTCCATGAAGTTGAGGACCATAAGCCGTTCCTGAAGCTGAACTACTGAAGAATCTTTATCGCCTGCCTGTAATATCTTATATAATGGAGAGGCTACAGGCGTTGATGGGGGTCTAAT
>JAFSFN010000222.1 GCA_017435185.1 Clostridia bacterium
ATCACCGCTTATAACAAAAACCTCTTCGCCTTCCTCGGCATATCTTACTACCGCATAGCGCACGCTTCCTGCCTTTCCCATGGGTTCGTCCTCGACTGAATAAGACATCTTAACACCGAAAGCCGAACCGTCACCGAAATAGTCCTTTATTGCATTGGGAATATAATGCAAGGTAGCCGTTATGTCTTTAAGTCCATGTTGTTTTAAGAGCCGTACACAATATTCCATTGTGGGTCTGTTCAAAAGTTCAGCCATGGGTTTTGGCTGTGTACAAGTTATCGGGCGAAGTCTTTGACCTTCACCGCCGGCCATTATTACCGCTTTCAAAAAAATAATACCGCCTTTCATAAAATTTGAATTGCGGTATTATTTTGGCTCTTTTTAAGCTAAATATACTTTACGGTATAAACAAGTATCAGTAGTTTTCGCTCTTAAGCTCGAAGTATGCCTTGGGGTGTGCACATACGGGGCAGAGTTCGGGAGCTTTTGCTGCAATGTGGATGTATCCGCAGTTGAGACATTTCCAAACGCAAACGCCGTTGCGCTCGAACACTTCACCGTTTTCAAGGTTTGCAATGAGCTTGCGATAGCGTTCTTCATGTTCTTTTTCGATCTTGGCGACTGCATCGAAAAGATATGCTATACGGTCAAAGCCCTCTTCCTTAGCTTCCTTTGCGAATGTGGCATACATATCTGTCCACTCATAGTTTTCGCCTGCTGCTGCTTCGTTGAGATTTTCAAGAGTTGAAGGAATTTCGCCGCCGCAAAGGAACTTATACCAAAGTTTTGCGTGTTCCTTTTCGTTGCCTGCTGTTTCTTCAAAAATTGCAGCTATCTGATTGTAGCCTTCTTTTCTTGCTTTTGATGCAAAATAAGTGTACTTATTTCTTGCCTGTGATTCGCCTGCGAATGCTGCCTGCAAATTAGCTTCTGTCTTTGTGCCTTTCAATTCCATGTTTTTTTCTCCCTTCAGATTTTATTTTAATTGATATTCAAGACTCACAGTCTTTACAAACTCCGTAGAACATTATGCTGCATGAATTCACATTATAGCCTGTTGCTTTTCTTGCCTGTGATACTACATCACAGATCGCGTTTGCAGGAATGTCAGATATGCCGCCGCACTCACTGCAAATCATATGCAGATGTCCGTCATTGACCGGATCATATCTTTCCGCACCGCCCGGAACTGAAAGCCTCATCACAACGCCGTTATCCGCAAGCTGATGTAAATTGCGGTACACCGTAGCCGGACTCATACTGCACTGCTGCGCTTTGAGATAGGCATACAGCTCATCTGCCGTCGGATGATTCCGCTTTTCAGCCAAAGCGTTCAGCACCCTTTCTCTCTGCTTTGAATAGTTCATAAACAAGCTCCAAAAAAATGATATCAATTATCGTTTTTTTGAATTATACTTGTACTTCACTATATTGTCAATATCTTTTTAATCTTTCGGAAGTTCCGGTATATGCCAGAGCTGTTCCGCATAATCACAGATTGTACGGTCACTCGAGAACTTGCCTGCGCTTGCCATATTCATGAGGCACTTTCTGCCAAACTCCATACTGTCCTTATAGTCATAGCAAGCACGCAGTTTTGTATCAAAGTACGGTATCATGTCGAGCAAGAGATAATAATGGTCGGGCGCATGCCACTGAGCACCGTACAGAAGCGAACCGTACAATTCTCTGAATGC
>JAFSFN010000223.1 GCA_017435185.1 Clostridia bacterium
AGATACATGGATAAAAACAAGCTCTGCGATGTCATGATAGTCGGCAGAGGCGGCGGCAGCATTGAGGATCTTTGGGCTTTCAATGAAGAAGTGGTGGCACGAGCCATATACGAAAGCGAGACACCTATTGTGAGCGCGGTGGGGCACGAGACCGACTTTTCTATTGCAGATTTTGTTGCCGATATGCGTGCGCCGACACCGTCAGCGGCGGCTGAGTTGTGCGTGCCTCTTTATGAAAGCTTGACAGAAACTGTGAGCAAATATCACGGCATCATAAACAGAAGCGTTGAGGGTGCATTGGCACTGCAAAAGTCAAGACTTTCTTCGCTGATGTCGTCGGCGGTGCTTGCTTCACCGAAGAATGTGCTTCAAAACTGCCGAGTGAAACTTGGCAATTATTCCGTACTTATGACGGAAAGCGTGAAAAACAAAATAGAGATAGCTGTGCAGGAATATGCAGGGGCTGATGCAAGGTTAAATGCTCTGTCGCCGCTGAATGTACTTGACAGAGGATATGCTATTATAAAAAGCGGCGAAAACTATATAACAGATGTTTCAAAAATGAATGTGGGCGATGAAGCCGATATAGTAATGAGAGACGGAACCGTAACGGTCACGGTCAAGGAGATTAAGGGGAAGAATAAATGAAAAAGAACGAAAAAACATTCGAAGAAGCAATGAATGAGCTTGAAAGCATAACGGACAGGCTTTCGGAGGGAAATCTTCCGCTTGATGAAATGATGAAATTGTATGAACAGGGTCAGGAACTGAGTAAGTATTGCTCAAAACTTCTTGACTCATATGATAAAAAGCTGGAAAAGGCAGAGGTGAAAAACGATGAATGACAGGACTAATCGCTATATATCACTTGTCGAAGATGCACTGATGGAGTATCTGCGCGATGCACGCATACCTCAAAAATTGCGTGAGGCAATGCAGTACAGCGCAAAAGCCGGCGGAAAAAGGCTTCGTCCGTGTCTTACACTTGCGGCATGCGAGATGGCGGGCGGCAATGTTGAAAATGCGCTTCCTCTTGCCTGCGGCATAGAAATGATACACACATATTCGCTAATCCATGACGATCTTCCGTGTATGGACGATGATGATATGAGAAGAGGTATGCCGTCAAACCACAAGGTGTTCGGTGAAGCATTGGCAGTGCTCGCAGGCGACGGTCTTTTAACATATGCTTTCCAGATTATGCTCAGAGCGGCAAAAACTCAGAACAAGAACTATATAAATGCTATAAGTGCCATTGCGAACGGTGCAGGCGTTTGGGGCATGGTGGCAGGCCAGGTCGATGATATGGCATATGAGCATGACGAGAATGCAGGCGAAAAAGAGCTTTTGGACATACACTCACGCAAAACCGGCGCACTTATAACGGCCGCGCTGATAGCGGGTCTTTATACGGGCTATCCGTCGCAGGACGAGATAAATGCCATTGTGGAGTTTGGAGAGATATACGGTGTTTTGTTCCAGATAACGGATGATATTCTTGATGTTGAAGGCGATGCTAGTATTTTGGGTAAGACTACGGGAAAAGACAGCAAGTCCGATAAACTCACATATCCCAAACTGTACGGAATGTCGCAGTCGCGGCGTATGGCGGTCGAAGCAGCACTCAAGGCAAAGAAAGCACTGTCGATTTTCGGTGAGAGAGCGAATTATTTGTCATACATTGTAGATTATACTATTGCACGAAAGATATGATCGCCAAAGAGCGAGGGGAACGGTTTTGGAAGAGTACCATATACTGAATAAAATAAATTCAATAGAAGATTTCAAAAAGATAGATAAAAAGGACTATCCTGCTTTGGCTGATGAGCTCCGTTCATTTTTGGTTTCAGCGGTTTCGGAGCATGGCGGCCATTTGGCGTCAAATTTAGGTGCGGTGGAACTTGTCATCGCACTTCATCATGTGTTCTCAACGCCCAAGGATAAAATTGTTTTCGATGTCGGTCATCAGTCGTATGTACATAAGATACTCACTGGCAGAAGAGAGGCTTTTAAGACATTGAGAACAAAAGGCGGTCTCGGCGGCTTCCCAAAACGCAGAGAGAGCGAACATGACTCATTCGATACAGGTCATTCAAGCACATCCATCTCTGCGGCGCTCGGTATGCTCAGAGCCAAGAAACTGCTTGGGGAAGAGGGCAGCGTGGTTGCCGTGATAGGCGACGGTGCAATGACGGGCGGAATGAGCTTTGAAGCCCTAAATGATGCAGGACAGAGCAAACTGCCTTTACTCGTGATACTCAATGACAATGAGATGTCGATATCGGGCAATGTGGGTGCATTATCGAACTATTTTTCCAAGGTCAGAACAAGCAAGCGTTACCTGCTTTTCAAAAGAAATATAGAGAACTTTTTAAGTTCCATACCCAAAATAGGCCGTCCTTTGGCAAACTGGGTATACAGGCTTAAAAACAGAATAAAATACTTTTTGCTTCCCAAAAATATTTGGTTTGAAGCGATGGGCTTTACCTACTTAGGTCCCATAGACGGCCATGATACGGAGGCGCTTATAGCCGTTTTGAAACAGGCGTCGGCGTTCAAATGGCCTGCACTCGTGCATGTAGTCAGCAAAAAAGGCAAGGGTTATATGCCTGCTCAGCTTAATCCCGAACGCTTTCACGGAATAGGCCCATTCGATAAGGAGACGGGTGCCGAAAAAAGCAAAAAGGCAAGGAGTAATTCGGCGGTTTTCGGCGATGCACTCGTACGCCTTGCCGAAAACGATAATCGTATAGCTGCAATAACGGCGGCAATGTCAAATGGGACGGGGCTTTCAGCATTTGAACACAGATTCCCCGAACGCTTCTTTGACGTCGGCATAGCCGAACAGCATGCGGTTACTATGGCGGCAGGCATGGCGGCAGGCGGCTTGAGACCTGTTGTGGCAATATATTCCACATTTATGCAAAGAGCATATGACCAGGCACTCCACGATGTGTGCCTGCAATCGCTCCCGGTCCTGTTCGCGCTTGATAGGGCTGGGCTTGTGGGAGAAGACGGCGAAACACACCAGGGTGTTTATGATATGGCGTATATGCTTACAATGCCGAATATAGCTATAGCTGTGCCTACAACACAGTGCGAACTTGAAAAAATGATTGAATTGCTTTTAAGCATTGATATGCCCGCCGCAATTCGATATCCACGAGGCGCATTGCCCATTGGTGATCCCCATAAACAGATAGAATTCGGCAAATGGGATGTCATAAACCCAATAAGCGATGTAGTGGTGATAGCTTCGGGCAGAGTGGCCGAAAATGCCAAAAATGCCTGCGAAGGCTTGAATGTGGGCTTGGTGAACGCATTGTTCATACGCCCCTTTGATGAAGCGGTAATGGCCGAGATAAATAAAAAGGCAAGATGCGTCATAACCGTCGAGGATGGTATAAGAACATTGGGAATGGGAGCATATCTCAGCTCACATTTCAAAGAAAATATAAAGCTGATAAACTTGGGCGTAACCGAAAAAATCGTTGAACATGCAACAGTAGCACAGCAGGATGAACAGTGCTCGATATCGGCTTGTCAAATACGCAAAGTTGTTGAGGAAAATCTGTGAAAGGCATAAGAGCGGATGTTCGCTTGGTGGAGGCAGGACTTGCGCCAAGCAGGGAAAAGGCAAGGTCGCTTATAATGGCAGGTCTTGTGTATCATGGTGAAGTAAGAATAGACAAGGCGGGCGAAGCGGTTGCTGAGGACGCAGTTTTGGACGTGCGTGAAAATCCGAACCCGTTTGTAAGCAGAGGCGGATTGAAACTCGCAAAGGCGATAAAGACATGGAATATAGACCTTTGCGGCGTTGTTGCGGC
>JAFSFN010000224.1 GCA_017435185.1 Clostridia bacterium
ATCTTTACCCGGTGATGCTGGGAAGAACCTATCGGCTGTGCTGCCGCACCGGTTCTTTGGAGGTGCAGCAAGGGGACTACACTGAAAAATGCGTTTAAGGTAAAAGACATTCGCACAAGAATGCTATTTACCCTCTTGCTCATAGTAGTTTACAGATTCGGTAGCTTCATTCCGGTTCCGTTTGTTGATGTTTCGGCATTGCAGGCGGCATCGGAGGGCTATGACATACTCGGCTTCCTCAACCTCTTGTCAGGTGGTGCGTTCAGCCAGTTCACGATCTTTGCAATGGGTATTTCACCCTATATCACAGCATCGATCATCATTCAGCTTTTGCAGATTGCTATTCCTGCTTTGGAACGCATTGCAAAGGAAGAAGATGGCAGAACGAAGCTGGAGCGCATTACTCGCTATACAGGTATAGCGTTGGCACTCGTACAGAGCATCGGTATCGTCATAAGCCTTGGCTCAAGTGTTGTTACAAGCACATCCTGGCTTGCATACGCAACAATCGGTATTGTTTGTACAGCAGGTACAGCATTCCTTATTTGGCTTGCTGAACGCATTACGGATAAGGGAATCGGCAACGGTACTTCCTTCCTTATCTTTGCATCAATCTGTTCGCAGGTACCGAACGTTGTTACCGCATTGATAAGAAACATCTTCTTTGATGTTCAGGATGTTACATCAGCATTCCCCAACGTATTGCCCAAGTGGATATTCCCCGTATTGATCGTAATCGTATTGGTCATTATCGCAGGTGTAGTATTCGTAGACAGGGGCGTACGCCGTGTTCCGGTACAGTACGCAAAGCGTGTTGTCGGTCGTAAACTTTACGGCGGTCAGTCAACACATATCCCCCTTAAAGCGAACGCAAACGGCGTTATGCCGCTCATCTTCGCAATGACTATTATGCAGTTCCCCACAATGATCCTCCAGATCGTTGATAACTCGGGTTACTACACAATGACACAGTGGCTCACTAACTCCGCAACTGATATTTCAACAGTAGGTTGGTTCACAAAGTTCTTCATGCAGTACCTGAGATCGGGTACAGCTGTTTACTACATCATTTACGCATTGCTCATACTCGGTTTTGCGTATTTCTACACAGCTATCTCCTTCAACCCGATCGAGATCAGCAAGAATCTCCAGCAGAACGGCGGCTTCATCCCCGGTATCCGTCCGGGCAAGCCCACAAGCGATTATCTTGCAAAGAAAGCAAACCGCTTGACACTGTTCGGTGCATTCTTCCTCATGTGTATCGCAATAATCCCCGCTTTGGTCATGTCATCTTTCGGCCTCAGCACAATGTTTGGACCTACAAGCATTTTGATCATGGTAAGCGTTGCACTCGAAACGAGCTCACAGCTTGAATCCATGTTGCTTATGCGTCACTACAAGGGATTCCTTGGATAATTTGCGAGGTAGTAAAATGAAACTTATATTGTTAGGAGCACCCGGTGCAGGTAAGGGCACACAGGCTGAACGCATAGCAGAGCAGTATGGCCTTGCACATATATCAACAGGCGATATGCTCAGAGCCGAAATGAAAAAAGGCACAGAGCTCGGCGTCATGGCAAAATCCTTTACTGATAAGGGCGAACTGGTTCCGGACGATGTAATAATTGCAATGGTGCAGAAGCGCATAAGTGAGCGCGACTGCGATAACGGTTTCCTGCTCGACGGTTTTCCGCGTACGGTTAACCAGGCAGATGCGTTGAAAACCATTTCCGACATTGATATGGTAGTAAATATTGATGTTCCTACTGAAAGATTGGTTGCCAGGATAAGCGGAAGGCGTATGTGCCCCGGCTGCGGCGCCAGCTTCCACATCTCGATGTACAGAGGGAGTATCTGCGACAAATGCGGAGCAGAGCTCTACATCAGAGATGATGATAAGGAAGAGACAGTTTATAATCGCATCAAGGTCTACAATGAAAAGACGCAGCCCCTCATCGACTACTATACAGACAACGGTCTGCTCAAGTCGGTAGACGGCGATAAATCTCCCGAGCAGGTATTTGAAAGCATAAAAGTGCTGTTAAAGGAGCTTAAATGACAGTCAAAAGCAAAGCCGACATAGAGCGTATGCGATTAGCCGGCAAGGTTGTGGCTGATACCCTCGATATGCTTAAAAGCATTGCGAAGGTAGGCGTAACTACACTTGAGCTTGACCGAGCAGCCGAAGAGTTTATCAGGAGCAAGGGAGCAATTCCCTCGTTCCTGAACTACAACGGCTATCCCAACAGCATATGCGCTTCTGTCAACAGTCAGGTCGTTCACGGTATACCCGGAGCGTATAAACTGAAAGACGGTGACATTCTCAGTGTTGATGTCGGCGCCGTACTTGACGGTTGACAGGGCGATGCTGCGAGAACATTTCTTATCGGAAATGTTTCCGATGAAGTCAAGCGACTTGTCATGGTTACTCGTGAATGCTTCTTTGAAGGCATAAAACAGGCGAAGGTCGGCAATCATGTGTGTGACATATCAAAAGCGATACAGGAGCATGCAGAGAAGAACGGATACTCAGTAGTGCGTGAACTTGTCGGTCACGGCATCGGCAGAAATATGCATGAGGATCCCGAAGTACCGAACTATTATGAACGCCGCTATGGCCGTGGAATGCGTCTTGAAAGCGGAATGACACTTGCGATAGAACCCATGATAAACCTTGGTTCACGCGAGATAGTCACGCTTCGTGACGGCTGGACGGTTGAAACAAAGGATAAAAAGCCGTCAGCGCATTATGAAAACACGATAGCAATAACTGATGGCGAGCCTGAAATACTTACGATGAGTGAGGAGCAATTCTGATGGAAGCAATAGGCACATTGGTTTGCTCAAAAGCAGGCAGAGACAAGGGAAAACGGTTTGTGATAGTGGGCATATTCGATGAAAATCATGTGCTTGTCGCAGACGGTGAACTTAGAAAAGTGAGCAATCCCAAAAAGAAAAAACTCAAGCACCTGCAGTTTGAAAACCGCAGAGTGAGTGAAATAGAGGAATGGCTCACAGGAGATTGTGGCGTAGCGGATTCAAAAATACGCAATGCAGTGCAAAAATAGGAGGTATAACTTGTCAAAGACCGATGTATTCGAAGTAGAAGGCGTTGTGACTGATTCTTTTCCCAATGCAATGTTTGAGGTAAAACTTGAAAACGGTCACACGATATTAGCACACATTTCCGGCAAGCTGCGCATGAACTTCATACGCATACTTCCGGGAGATAAAGTGACAGTTGAGCTGTCGGCATACGACTTAACACGCGGCCGCATAACGTGGCGTGCGAAGAACTGATTAGGAGGAAACAAAAAATGAAAGTAAGACCTTCAGTAAAGCCCATATGCGAAAAGTGCAAAGTGATTAAGCGCAAGGGTCGTGTAATGATCATTTGCGAAAACCCCAAGCACAAGCAGAAGCAGGGCTAATCGCTTCAAAAAAGTCCCTGCAAAGAGGGACGGAAAGAAAATACTTGCCGGTGCGGCTGCTCGTATCTTACAATGCGAGAATCCGGCGAGCTCATTATAAATTTGCAATTCAACAAAAAATTACGGAGGTGTACAAATGGCACGTATTTCCGGCGTTGACCTGCCCAGAGAGAAGAGAGTCGAAATTGGCTTGACTTACATCTATGGCATAGGACGCAAGACAGCTACAGACATCCTCAACGCTACAGGCGTTGACGGCAATATCCGCGTAAGAGATTTGTCCGAGGCTGATGTAAACAAATTGAGAGAATATATTGATCATAACGTTAAGGTAGAGGGTGATCTCAGAAGAGAAACTTCCCTCAACATCAAGAGATTGATCGAAATCGGTTGCTATCGTGGTGTTCGCCATCGTAAGGGCTTGCCCGTACGTGGTCAGAGCACGAAGCAGAACGCCAGAACACGCAAGGGTCCCAAGCGTTCAGTAGGCGGAAGAAAGAAGTAAGGGAGGAGAATAGATAATGGCAAAGGCAGGAAAAGTCAAAAAAGCAGGAAGCCGTAAGCGCCGTGAGAAGAAGAACATCGAACGTGGCGCAGCACATATTCGTTCTTCCTTCAATAACACAATGGTTACCATAACCGACTTGCAGGGTAATGCCATCTCTTGGGCATCCGCAGGCGGATTGGGCTTCAGAGGCTCCAGAAAGAGCACTCCTTTCGCAGCTCAGGTAGCAGCAGAAACAGCAGCAAAGGCAGCTATGGAACATGGCCTTCGCACTGTTGAAGTTTATGTCAAGGGCCCCGGCAGTGGTCGTGAAGCAGCAATTCGTGCTTTGCAGACAGCAGGCTTGGATGTAAACATGATCAAAGACGTGACGCCCATACCGCACAACGGTTGCCGTCCGCCTAAGCGCAGAAGAGTATAAGGAGGCAAACGACAATGGCAAGATATACAGAATCCGTTTGCAGACAGTGCCGCAGAGAAGGCACAAAGTTGTTCTTGAAGGGTGACCGCTGCTACAGTGCAAAATGTGCTGTTTTGAAGCGCCACACAATTCCCGGCCAGCATGGTCAGTCAAGAGCAAGAAAGCAGTCTGAGTATGGCCAGCAGCTCCGTGAAAAGCAGAAGTGCAGAAGAGCTTACGGCATATTGGAATCCCAGTTTAGAAAGTACTATGATATGGCTGCAAATATGCGCGGCGTAACAGGCGAAAACATGCTTTGCTTGTTGGAGCGCAGACTTGATAACGTAGCATACCGCCTCGGTTTCGGTTCCAGCCGTCCCATGGCTCGTCAGCTCGTTAACCATGGTCATATCCTCGTAGACGGTAAGAAAGTCAATATCGCTTCTTACCTTGTAAAGCCTGGTCAGGTAATCAGCATCAAATCGGGCAGCCGTGATATCGCAGTCCTTAAGGACTTGAGAGAACAGGGTTCAAGCAAGCCCGTTCCGACATGGTTGGAACTTGATGTTGAAAATCTTTCGGGTAAGGTTGCAGCAATGCCCACCCGTGAAGACATCGACCTTACGATCGAAGAGCACCTCATCGTTGAGTTCTACTCAAGATGATGACAGCATATATTTGATATATTGTTGTTAAAGCCCGATCGACAATTTCAAGAGAGGGGAAATATATGATAGAAATCGAAAGACCCAAAATTGAATGCGTGGAAGTCGGTGACGATTTCGGTACATTTGTGGTAGAGCCGCTCGAGCGTGGTTTCGGTACTACACTTGGCAACTCACTTCGCAGGGTATTGCTTTCGTCGCTGCCCGGAGTAGCTGTTTCATCTGTCAAGATAGATGGCGTTCTCCACGAATTTTCGACGGTCGAAGGCGTAAGAGAAGATGTTACCGAGCTTGTGCTGAACCTTAAAGAGCTTGTTGTGAAGCTCCATAGCGACGGCCCCGTAACCGTTTTGATAGACGCTGAAGGCGAAGGCGAAGTCAAGGCAGGCGACATCATTGCTGATGCTGATGTTGAAATCGTAAACAAAGACCTTCACATTGCTACATTGGGAAAAAACGCAAAACTCCGCATGGAGATCGTTTTGGAACATGGCAGAGGCTATGTCAGTGCTGACAGAAATAAAAAGCCGGGCATGCCAATTGGTCAGTTGGCTGTTGACTCGATATTCACACCCATCCGCAAGGTAAACTTCCGTGTAGACAATACACGCGTAGGTCAGATTACAGACTATGACAAACTTACATTGGAAGTTTGGACGGACGGCAGCACAAGACCCGACGATGCAGTCAGCTTGGCAGCCAAGATTTTGACAGAGCACCTTGCATTGTTTGTGAACCTCACAGACCATGTACAGGGCGTCGAAATTATGGTTGAAAAAGAAGAAGACAAGAAAGAAAAGATACTCGAAATGACGATAGAGGAGCTTGATCTTTCAGTTCGTTCCTTCAATTGCTTGAAGCGTGCAGGTATCAACACTGTTGAAGAGCTCGTACAGCGCAATGAAGAAGAAATGATGAAGGTTCGTAACCTCGGACGCAAGTCTTTGGAAGAAGTCCAGCATAAGCTGGTTGGCCTTGGACTTTCGCTCCGTCATAACGAAGACTAATAAGGAGGAATAGACAATGCCAAACCGTAAACTGGGCAAATCTCCTAATCAGCGCGCCGCATTGCTTCGCAGCCTTACAACGGCACTGATATGGAACGGAAGAATAATCACGACCGAAGCTCGTGCCAAGGAAATACGCCCCATAGCCGAGAAGATAATCACTCTCGCGGTTAAGGAATATAAGAACACCGAGACTGTTAAGAAAGAGTCCCGCAATGATAAGTCCCAGATCGTTGAGATCGAAGTCACAAACGATCTTCCTAGCAAGCTCCATGCTCGCAGACAGATCATGTCTTATCTCTATGATGTAAAGCCCGAAAAACTTGCTAAAGAGACAAAGCCTGAGTATCGTGAGCGTATGAAGGACAAGGCACATCCCGTCATCGAAAAGCTCTTCCGTGAAATCGCACCTAAGTGCGACGGTAAGAAGGGTGGCTACATCCGCATAGTTAAGATGGGCCCCCGCAGAGGCGATGCTGCTGAAATGGCTCTCATCGAGATCATCTGAATCTCAAAACAGCTCAATAATTAAAAACTTAAAACCGGCATTTGAAGTGTTGCTTCAAAGCCGGTTTTTGCTATAGGGAATAAAAATGCAGTTTTGTATATAAATTGTAATTAAAGACGATAATACTTGCATGGTTACAAATTTGTTTCGGAGGGTTTTAATGAAAGGCTGGAATAAAGAGGAAGAGAATATTTTGTTTGAAGAAGCCCATAAGGGCAGGGCAATGTGCAGACCGTTGCGTGAAGTGTTTTGTGCTGTTGCGGATATAACGGGACGAAAACCAAACAGCGTGAGAAACTACTATTATGCTCGTCTGCGTCAAGAACCGCTGTCATATGAAGAAAGAGGCGCTTCGGCTTTTACCGCCTTTTCGGAGGAAGAAGCACGCTCATTGCTTAAAACGGTGCTCATGGCCCATGCACAGGGAATGTCTGT
Organism: Clostridia bacterium; assembly: GCA_017435185.1. Taxonomy (GTDB): domain Bacteria; phylum Bacillota; class Clostridia; order Christensenellales; family CAG-138; genus RGIG3096. The sequence continues at coordinate 6,952 of JAFSFN010000224.1, forward strand.
TCGTGCCTGTACATTGGCAATGGGTAATGGAGACAGCAGGGCAATGCTTAGATATCAGAACAAATATCGTTCGCTGATAAAGAAAAATAAGTCATTGGTACTTGATGTCATGCAGGAACTGAAAAACAGCGGCAAACCGTATTTTGACCCATATGCGAACATGAAAAGCAATGGAGCTGTTACCCCCAATATCACTTCGGGACTTCATAAAAGCCTGAATATGCTTGCAAGTATTGCTCATGACTATGAAAAAGAATATGAAAGATTGCGAGAGTCGAACAGACTTCTCAAAAGAATGAATGAAAAACTAATATATGATAAAAAAGAGCTTGAAAGCAGGCTGAATACAGTCGAAGAACGTATAAACAGGCTGTACTTTGAACTGAAAATAGGAATATGACAAGCTGCGATCATGCCGTTGCTTCGCTTGACTTTTATAGGTAGGTAATCTATAATTTTATGTTACAAACCAGTAAGTTTTAATTAGGAGAAGAAACCATGGCAACAAGGTATGATCCAAGTGTAATCGAACCTAAATGGCAGAAAATATGGGATGAGGTACATTGCTTTGAAGCAGAGGCTTCACATGATAAACCCAAATTCTTTCCGCTCATCGAGTTCCCGTATCCTTCGGGCGCAGGTCTTCATGTTGGCCACCCCCGTTCCAATACAGCACTCGATATAATTGCGCGCAAACGCCGTATGGAGGGATATAATGTCCTTTATCCCATCGGCTATGACGCTTTCGGTCTGCCCACAGAAAATTATGCAATAAAGACAGGCATGCATCCTCGCATAGTAACCGAGCAGAACATTGCTCGCTTCCGTGCACAGCTTAAACGGTTGGGCTTTTCGTTCGACTGGTCTCGCGAGATAAACACCACTGACCCTTCGTATTATAAGTGGACGCAGTGGATATTCCTCAAACTCTATGAACACGGTCTTGCTTACAAGGCAGAGATCCCCATCAATTTCTGCACGTCATGCAAAGTCGGCCTTGCAAATGAAGAAGTCGTCGATGGTGTTTGTGAACGCTGCGGCGGCGAAGTCGTTCAAAAAGTCCGTAGTCAGTGGATGCTCAAGATAACCGATTATGCACAGCGCCTTATCGATGATCTTGATACCGTTGATTTTATCGACCGTGTAAAGGTCCAGCAGCGCAACTGGATAGGCAGAAGTGAGGGTGCTGAAGTCCTCTTTACAGTGGATGGCCTTGATAAAACAATAAAAGTATATACAACACGCCCCGATACTCTCTTTGGAGCAACATACATGGTAATCTCGCCTGAGCATACGCTCATAGATGAGCTTTGTGAATTGGGTAAGCTTGAAAATGTTGACGAGATAAAAGCATATCGTGAGGCTGCCGCACGCAAGAGTGATTTTGAGCGTGGTGAACTCTCGAAAGAAAAAACAGGCGTTATGCTCAAGGGCATAATGGCTGTAAATCCCGTAAACGGCACAAAGATACCGGTGTTCACATCGGACTATGTTCTCATGGGCTATGGCACAGGCGCTATAATGGCTGTGCCTGCGCATGATACTCGTGACTATGATTTCGCACAGGCGTTTAACCTTCCTATAATAGAAGTTGTAAGCGGCGGTGATATCACAAAAGAAGCATTTACCGATTGTGAAACAGGCAAAATGGTAAATTCCGATTTCCTCAATGGCATGGAAGTAAACGATGCGAAGAAAGCAATGATAGATTTCCTTGAAGAAAAGGGTATCGGCAAACGCAAAGTTAACTATAAATTGCGTGACTGGGTATTTACACGCCAGCGCTACTGGGGAGAACCCATCCCTCTGGTACACTGCGAACACTGCGGTTGGGTGCCGCTGCCGTATGAACAGCTTCCGCTTACATTGCCCGAAATCGAGGACTATGCTCCGAGCGATGACGGTTCTTCGGCACTGGCTCGTGCAACAGAATGGATAAAGACTACTTGCCCCAAGTGCGGCGCTCCTGCTACACGTGAGACCGATACAATGCCTAACTGGGCAGGCTCGAGCTGGTACTACCTCAGATATATCGACCCAAATAACGACGATGCGCTTGCCGACAAGAGCGAGATGGAATACTGGTTGCCTGTTGACTGGTACAATGGCGGTATGGAGCACACAACGCTTCACTTGCTCTATTCAAGATTCTGGCATAAGTTCCTCTATGATATAGGCGTAGTTCCCACTGCTGAGCCCTATCAGAAGCGCACAAGTCATGGCATGATACTCGGCGAGACAGGCGAAAAGATGAGCAAATCTCGCGGTAATGTCATAAATCCCGATGAAATAGTCGATGAAATGGGTGCGGATGCTTTCCGTTTGTATGAGATGTTCATGGGTGCGTTCGACCAGCCGATACCTTGGAGCACACAGGGCGCACGCGGCTGTAAGCGCTTCCTCGACAGAGTATGGCGTTTGCAGGAAATGCTTTCCGATGAAACAGGCATTCGCAAAGAGCTTGCGTGTGCGGTGAACGGAACGATTAAAAAAGTCGGCGAAGACTATGAACGCATGAAGTTCAATACAGCTATCGCTTCGATGATGAGCCTTGTAAACGACATCTATGCAAAAGGCGATGTCACAAAAGATGAGCTTACCGTTCTGCTTACACTGCTCTCGCCTGTTGCACCCCATATCGCCGAAGAAATGAATGAGATTTTGGGCAATTCCGAGCCCTTGTATAAGGCGAAATGGCCGCAGTACGATGAAAGCGCACTCGTTGAGGATACTGTGGAGCTTGCCGTGCAGATAAACGGTAAGGTAAGAGCTCGTATAACAGTTGCAAACGGCGCCGATAAGGAAACTATAGAGCAGACGGCACTCAATAATGCCGATGTCAAGGCTTTGACAGACGGAAAAACCGTTCGCAAGATAATAATTGTTAAAAATATTGTGAACATCGTGGTCGCCTGATCGGACTGAAAAACAATATCTTGAAACATGAAAAGCAATAACCCCTATATTTTGCATTAACAAATAAAATAAGGGTTAAAAAGTCAAGCACTTTTTACTTGACAATAAAGTTGTTTTTTATTACTATTGTAATGCGTAATGTTGCGATGTAAAGTGATGGAGTTATGCTGATCTATAAATCCTGCTTTTCTTTCATGCAAGTATTGCGTAATTATTACGAAACAAAGGGGTAGCCCTTTGCTATAAAAATTTTTAGGAGGAAATTTGAATGAGAAACCCTGCAAACACTCGTGCAATGAGATTCATCTCTTTTGCATTGGTAATCGCAATGGTCATGTGTGGAATTTCCGGCATCTTCTCCGTAGCAAACGCAGAAGGCGAAACTTTCACAGTTGACCAGGTAGCCACAATGGCTAAAGAAGTTTATGAAGCCGGTAAAGAAAACGGCTTCGCAGAAACGGCAACGATCGGTAGCACAACTATGGATCAGCCCACCTATTTCATCCTTGCTTGCAAAGCTTTGTTGAACATCGATAACGGTGCAACAATAGCTAACAGCACAGGCGCTGATATTGCTCTTGTAAACACAGCAATGGCTTACCGCGCAAACCCCGGCAACGGTGATGACTCCATACCTTCATCAGCTGAAAACTTCACAAAGGCAGAGTATATCTATTGCGCAGAGCGTCAGGTTGCTTATACACAGGGCAAGGTAGTTGAAGGCACATCCGGTGCTCCTGCCAACTACACAACAATGCCCGGCTCATGCCCCGGCTCACAGCTTGCAGGTAAAGCAGGTTATGCAAGACAGTTGACACTCGTTCTCGCAGCTTTGGCATCTTATAAGGATAACGGCACATTGCCCGAAACACTTCCTGCAGCTTACAATGCAAAGGCAGAATTTGTTCCTGCAGACCCCGATGCAACACCCGTTCCTACAGCAGGTCCCTCTTTGGGTAACTTCGCAATGAGCGCAGTTGTTGAAGCAGCAGCAGCAATCGACCTTACAGCAGCATTGCCCGAGACAGTTACA
>JAFSFN010000225.1 GCA_017435185.1 Clostridia bacterium
CTGTGCTGTGGCAGTGCCGACTTTGAGCGTGAGGTCATCCGACGCCGCAAGAGCGGGGACAGAGAAGGCTAAAGCCGAGACAATGAGTGAAAAAGCCAAAAGAAATGATGTGACCTTTTTCATGTAAAGACCCTCCGTTCGTAGTAGTGATTATTCTTTAATTTCAATTTAATAACTTAATGTTATTTTAGACCCGGATAACGAGATTGTAAAGTAAAGAAACCATGACTATAATATTGTTGAAAAAATTGGCGATATCCATATTTCTGTTCTTGCTATAAGAAAGGAATAAAAGTATACTATGATATGATGGTACAATGCAGACAAATGAATGGAGGCATATGGTTATAATGAAAAACAGAATAGGCAGAAAAATTTTGGCTGTTTTAACAGCAATTGCAATGATGGTGTCGGCATTTGGCGTTGCTTATGCTGCCAATGTTGAAATAAAGACATCGTCGGGAATTACTTATGCACCGCTTAGCGATGGTACTGTTGCTGTTTCTGAATGCAACGGCTTGACAGGCAGTGTTGTTATTCCGTCCCAATACAACGGAAAAACAGTCTCTCAAATTGGCGAAATGGCTTTTTTGGGCTGTGACGGAATAACATCTGTTACGATTCCTGAAACAGTAAAGGTCATAGGCGATTATGCTTTCGAAGGCTGTGAGAAACTTGAAACGATAAAACTTCCGGCAGGTCTTGAAAGTATCGGCAGCAGAGCTTTTGCGAGCTCGGGCATAAAGAAGATAGAGATAGGTGCTGCTGTTTCCGAGATAAAGACAGGCGCATTCACATCTTGCGAAAATCTTACCGAAATAAAAACAGATGCCTCAAATAAATATTATACAACAAGGGGCGGCGTGCTTTTTGACATACAGCAGAAAACGCTCATAAGCTATCCCTGTGCCCAAAAAGGAACATACACACTTCCCGTATCAGTCGAAGAAATAGCTGAAGCGGCTTTTGAAGGTGCAAAAGGTCTTACAGGCATTACTATCAATTACGGTTTGCAGAAGATAGGCAGCTATGCTTTTGCATCAAGCGCACTCAAATCCGTTAATATACCTGTCAGCGTATCAAAAATAGAAGAAGGTGCATTCTGCAGCTGTACTGACCTTGAACAGGCAGTATGGCCGTACAGTGCTTCTGAAATAGAAACATATGTGTTCGCTTATTCCGGACTTAAGAGTGTTTCGATTCCCGAAGGTGTTGATACTGTAGGTGACATGGCATTCTTTGAATGTTCCGCTTTGGAAAGTGTTGACCTTCCCGACAGCCTTAAAGTCATCGGAACAAGCGCTTTCAGAAGCTGTTCCAAACTTGAAACGGTTACGATTCCTGCCAATGTAGCTGAAATAGGCAATAACGCTTTCATGTATGCATCAAGTCTCAAGAGTGCCAACTTCCTCGGTGTACCTCCCAAGACATTTGGCGGCAATGTGTTCTCCAATGCAAACTCCGAGTTTAAGGTAGGCTATATAAAGACAAATGCTTCCGCATGGGCACCTAACGGCGAAACAATATGGAATGGCTA
>JAFSFN010000226.1 GCA_017435185.1 Clostridia bacterium
ACCGGCTCACTGCACGCAAGCATGGTGCTGCCCTTTCTGCGGCAGCCTCTCACCGACACGCCCAGCGCGCCGTATTCCCTTGTGAACACGGTCAACATTCTGTCGTTTTCCTTGTAATCGGCATTGCGGACAACTATGCCGTCAACTGTTATAAGAGGCATCTTTTCTCCAAATCTTTCAAGTTTATTTGATATCGCTTTGCTCTATACTAAAGGCAGTACAAACAAACGGAGGCAAAAGCCATGAACGATATTCACAACAACACCGACATTGACCGTCTTTGGGAAAATTTCAGCAAAACGGGAAAGATAGGTGCCTATCTCTCCTACCGCAAGGCAAAAGCAGACAGTCAAAAATCACCGACCGAGCCGTTATAATTACTCGTAGCCCAGTTCACGCATTACCGATACGCTGTTGCGCCAGTCACTCTTGACCTTGACATAGAGCTGAAGATTGACCCTTGTGCCCAAAAGCCATTCCATATCACATCTCGCTTCACTTCCTATGCGCTTGAGCATCGAGCCTTTTTTGCCGATTATTATGCCCTTGTGCGAATCACGCTCACAGTATATCGTAGCCCACACGTCATAGAGGTCGCCCTCCTCACGCAGCGACATTTTGTCGATGCCCACGCCCATGCCGTGGGGCACTTCTTCACGCAGGAGCATAAGTGCCTTTTCCCTTATAAGCTCCGAGCATATCACGCGCTCAGGCTGATCTGTTACCATGTCGTCGGGAAAATACTGCGGCCCTTCTTCAAGGTATGTTCTGATGATATCGAGAAGTTTTTCAACATTTGTGCCTTCCTTGGCACTTATTTTTATTATGTGCTCTATATTTTCTTCTTTTTCAAGGCGTTCTCTTATCGTTTCCACCTGATCGAGAGTTGCGCCGTCCGTTTTGTTTATCACGGCGATTATAGGTGCCTTTGCGTTTCTTAACTTGTCCAAAAGCGCCTCATCCTTTTCTCTGAGGCCGTTATGTGCGTCCGTCATAAAGAGTATCGCCTCAACCTCGTTAAGCGATTCGTAGGCGATTTTGAGCATATATTCGCCCAGTTTATTCTTCGGTACAGTCACGCCCGGAGTGTCAAGGAACACTACCTGGCAGTCTTTTTTTGTATACACGCCCATAACTCTGTTGCGTGTGGTCTGTGCTCTTTCGGAAACGATACTCACTTTCTGACCGACTATTCTGTTGAGAAGTGTGCTTTTGCCGACATTGGGAGAACCGATTATCGAAACGAAGCCCGAAATAAATTTGTTTTGCATTGTTTTTCCTCTTGACTTTTATCTTGTTCTCAGCGAAAACGGTGCAGGAAATATATCGGCAAGCGACACGAGCGTATATTCGCCGTCCTTTGAAGCGCAAATCACGGGCATATCGCCATCACAAAACTCACTTAAAACCTGTCTGCACACGCCGCAGGGAACAATCGGTTCCTTGCTGTCGGATATTATCGCAAGTGCGTCAAATGCCTTTTCGCCGTCATATATCGCTTTGAACATTGCCACACGCTCTGCGCAGACCGTGGGAGTGAACGCCGCATTTTCAATATTTGCGCCCATATAATATGCGCCCGAAGCTCCTTTAAGACACGCACCTACCCTGAATGATGAATACGGCGCATATGCTCTGTCTTTTGCCTCGTTTGCCATTCTCAGCATATTTTTTACTTCAAATTCATGTATAGTTCTCATCGTTTCAACCCCATGTTGTCCAATATTTGTTTTTGCAGGGAAAACATTTCATCTTCCTGTTCTTTTGTCATATGGTCATAGCCGAGCAGATGCAATGTTCCGTGAACGGTTAAAAACGCAAGCTCACGCTCGTTGGAATGGCCGTATTCCTCCGCCTGTTCAAACGCTCTTTCAAGCGAAATGACGATATCACCCAAAAAGCCGTCGGGAAGCGCAGCAATTTCTTCACCCTCATTGGCAGGGAAGCTGAGCACATCGGTGGCCCTGTCTATTCCCCTGTGTTCAAGATTAAGGGCGTGTATCTCGGCATTGTCCACAAGTATAACATTTATATCGCCGCCTTTTTCAAAATGTGCAAGTGCCGCACAAGAAGCATTTTTTATCACATTGACAGCCGCGTCATCGGCGTTTTGGCACTCTATCCAAACCTCTGTCATCTGCTGTTTTCCTTTTCTTGAGAATTTGTATATTGTATGCGTTCATGCATTATTGCCGAGAAAGTTTTTATAAACGCCTTTTCTATCTCGGCAACATCGGACAGTGTGAGCGGTGAAGAAGCAAGCTGAGCATCACTGCCGCTTATTTTTGAGCTTATGACATTTTTTACCATCTGCTCGACCTGCTCCTGTGTTGTGTCGCCAAGCGAGCGTACCGCCGCCTCACAGCAATCGGAAAGCATGACTATCGCACTTTCCTTGGTGGACGGTCTTGAGCCGCTGTATCTGTATTGCTTTATATTGATTGCATTGGGATTTCCGGCACTGCTGACCGCTTTATTGTAGAAATAGCTCATGAGCGAATTTCCGTGATGCTCCGATGCTATTTTTATAACTTCACTCGGCAGTTTGTGTTTTGTAAGCAGCTTTACACTGTCTTTCTGATGAGCGATTATCGAAGATGCACTTTCCAACGGGGAAAGCGTGTTGTGTATATTCTCGCCGCCCTTTTGGTTTTCAATAAAATACTGGGGGCGTCTTAACTTGCCGACATCGTGATAATATGCACCGACACGCGCAAGCAGATGGTCTGCACCGATACGCTGTGCCGCCGCTTGAGCAAGCGCCGCCGCCATCATGCTGTGATGGTATGTGCCGGGCGCTTCTGCCATGAGCTGTTTCAGAAGCGGATGATTTGCATTTGAAAGCTCATTGAGCCTTGCAGGAGTTGCAACATCGAAAAGACTTTCCCAAACAGAAAGCGAGCCCACAGCAAGCAGTGCGCTGAGCAATGCACTTGCGCCCACCCATGCTATGGTTGAAATTATATGCTCTGCAGAAGCCGATGCAACAAAATATGCTCCAAGCAATACAATACACATAACAGCACCGCCGAAAACGCCTGCAGTTATTATATTGCCGCGTTTCGACTTATTTTTGAGCATGAATATCGCCGCAGTCCCACCCAGTATGCAGGAAAGCATCACAGCAAAAGCATCAACGCCCAATATATCCGTACCATCCGTATTCATTATGCCCACACTCAAGGATAAAAGCAGATTGAGCAGAAACGCTGTTTTGTCATTTATTAAAAGTGCTACAAGCAGACTTACCATGAGTATGAGCGTGATGTGAATGTATGCAAGCGTTGTCAGAAGCGCTAAAAGTACGGTTATTGCAATAAGAACACAAATAAGCATCATATGCTTGATGTTTTTGAATACATTCTCATTCATTTGAAAAAGATAATATCCAAAAGCAGCATACGCAAGTGCGATTATGAGAATTATGCCCAAACATACCTGCCATTGCGAGAAATCGACAGAGTCGGCATTTACCGCATTGAGCTTGGGCAGTACCACCAAAAGCACACAAATGCAGTTCACCGCAAAAGCCGCAGATAAAAGCAGGGCGGCCATCATGGTTGACGATTTGTCTGTTTTTATTGTTCTACGCTTTTTCCTGTTCCTTTGTTCCATAATGTTTACCGTTTTTCTCCGCCTTTTCATATGCGCGGATTATACGCTGAACAAGCTCATGCCTTACAACATCCTTGTGTGAAAGGTATATTTGCTTGATTCCTTCCACGTCTTTGAGGACATCGAGTGCATGAACAAGTCCGCTCCTTTTATCTCTGGGCAAATCTATCTGAGTAATGTCACCCGTCACGACCACCCTTGAGCCCTCACCGAATCTGGTGAGGAACATCTTCATCTGCTCGGTCGTGCAGTTCTGCGCTTCATCGAGTATTATATATGCGTCGGAAAGTGTGCGGCCGCGCATATACGCAAGCGGTGCAACTTCAATAACGCCTCTCTCGCTCAGGCTCTTAAAGCTCTCGGCACCCAAAAATTCATAGAGCGCATCATAGAGCGGACGCAGATACGGATCGACCTTGTTTTGCAGATCGCCGGGCAAAAAGCCCAACTTCTCGCCTGCTTCAACGGCAGGACGAGTCAAAATTATTTTTTCTACTTCTTTGTTCTTAAAAGCCAGCACTGCCATTGCCACGGCAAGATATGTCTTGCCTGTACCGGCAGGACCGACTGCAAACACCAGCGAATTGTGCTTGAGTGCGTTTATGTACCGCTTTTGGCCTATGGTTTTGCACTTTATCTGCCTGCCCCTGTTCGTGAAAGCAACTACATCGTCCACAAGCTCACATATAAGCTCTGCATTGCCCTCTTTTGCAAGGTCTATCGCATAGCGGATACGCCCTCTGTCAACAGTTTCACCCCTGCGAAGCATATAGAGCAGTTTGTCGATAACGGCTGTTGCCGCTTCACAGTTCGCCTTTTCGCCTTTTATATCTATCGTGTCCGACGACACGGTTATATGCGTGTTGGTTTCGGCCTCGATTATGTTGAGATTTTCATCGAATGCGCCGAACAGCTTTGTCACTTCTTCAACGGATTCTATGGGAACACGACCCACTTCAGTTTCGTTTTCTCTTGTTGCTTCATGCAATTCTTCGTTTCGCTCGTTATCCATTCAAAATTCCTTTGTTTCAGCTATATTCTGCTCTGCAGTAATTACTATATCGGCTCTCACCGAACCGTCATCCAATATTTGAGTTGCAGTGTTTTTCGACAGCATTTTTGCATCCTTCGGCAAGCCCTCATGCATCAGTGCTTCCGCTTGCGCTATGGCTTTTGTTTTAAGCTGTTGAGTGTCTGCCTGTGCATATGCTTTTTCAAGTTCGTAGCATCTGTATCTGTCAAGCGCAAGCGGCAACACACAGTTTTCAAGCACTTGAGTGCTTCTGTATTCTTCCTCGCTCAGTTCAAAACCGCTTTTATCTTCATACAGCGACAATGAGAACAGCCGAACGTGCACCGTATCGACATACTTTCCGGTTCTCATGTTAACAAGCTGTGCTGTGGGCGCAATTGCAGAAAAAGTGTATACAACATCAGCTATTACCTCTCCCCTTGCACGCACATATAACTCTTGCACCGTTTCACTGCTCAAATCACCCGTAATGAGCAGATCGCCTTTTTGAACTATATCGCCCTTCTTCACGCATGGCTTGCCGTAGAGTGCAGTCACACGCTTAACCTTTCCCGAAGCAGAAGCATATATACTCGCACTTTTTCCCTCATCGTCATTTATGGGCGATGGGACGGCTTCGTGGATATCAATCCTTAGCACCACACCCGAAATATTTGCGCCCGCCCAGGCTATTCGCTCATCGCACTCAATGAGCCGCTTGCCTAAAGATGAGGTTATGAGCTTGTTTTTCGCCGTTCCTATGCCGATATCCATTTCATCAAGCATGGCAATGACCTCGCTTTCTTTGAGCGTATCACAGCCATTGACCTTTATCACCCAAATGTTTCTCGATGCAAAGAGCAGTAACAGCAGAACCACTGCCCAACCTACAAGAAGTACTTTGCGATACCTCAGAGCCAGCAAATGCACGAACAAACCGTGTTTTTCGAGTATCCTGATTTTAATGCCCTGACGACGAATTGTTTTTCGCAGTTTATAGAAATCGGAAAGTATTATATTGAATGTTATGGCATTAGCTCCTGCACGGCTAAGGTTCCATATTTCAAAGCCCTGTGCGATCATTTTGTTTATCAATCGCTCAGGATTTTTACCTTCCGCTTGTATCATAACATATCCCGACAAAAAATTCCACATAATGCACGCCTCACTCAAGTTCCACGCTGTTTATACAGCCGCTTATATAAAGACGCTCGGGATTTATCTCCAAAAGGACAAGAGAGCTTCCGCTTATGCTTATTATTCCCGAGTCTCCTTTGAGCCTGATATTGTGTTCAAAAAACTCATAAATGCCACCGTGATTTTCAACAAGCATAGAT
>JAFSFN010000227.1 GCA_017435185.1 Clostridia bacterium
AGGATGCAGCTATCCTGCTTTTATCCTCCCATAGAAGGCGCATGGCGTCAGACTAAGGCGCTCAGCGGCGGTGGCTGTATTATGGACCTTGCCGTTCATTGCATGGAACTGTTCAGCCACATAATCGGAGAAGACATTTCCGACTGCAAGGCCTATTTTTCAACCAATACATTCGATTACGAAGTTGAAGACAGCGCCGTTATCTCATTCACATCCGAAAACGGGATACTCGGGCATATTGATGTCAATTTCAACATTCCCGACGACTGTTCTTCAAGCAAGCTGGAAATATACGGCACTAAAGGAAGCATTTATGCCGAAGGTACGCTTGGGCAAGAAGAAGTCGGTAAACTGCGCTGTATTTGTTCTTCTCAGCACAATTATGAAGCACAGCAAATCAGAATGATATCCAAGCCTCAAAACTTCTACGGCAGACGCTCCGATATTTATGCCAAGCAATTCAAAGAATTCAACAAACTTCTGCGTTCTTTCAAGCGTGACTATTCAAATGCACAGCGCGCTCTCTCCATCCAGCTTCTTTGCGACAAAATATACGAAACAAAACAATAGTTCCAACTCATTTTTATTTTTAAGTATAAAAAGCCTCCTGTCGGAAACCGACAGGAGGCTTTTGTAATTTGCTTTACAACTTAAGTTCGCATCAATATGCATATGACATATATTCGCGTCTGTGGTCGGCAGCGGAATGTACCACGCCTGTTTTGGGAATGTGGATAGCCGCTACGCAGCCGACGCCTGCACTGTACTCACCCTCACTCGTGGTGAGTGTGTAACCCCAGTTCTTGAGCTGGTTTCGAGTTGTCGAGCTGTAGCGTGTCTCGATTGTCATCGCAGATGTTGATGCATAACCGAAGAATCTCGGAGCGTTAACAGCTTCGCAGACATTCATGCCAAAGTCGATAATATTGCTTATCGTGACAGCGGTTGCTGTTATGATAGCCTGATTACCGGGTGAGCCGACAATTATCATGGGCAAACCGTTTGTGCCTGCAACGATTGTGGGTGACATTGTACTTGTTGTACGAGAGCCTGCGCCTTCTGTGCTTGTGCTTACGCCGGAATTGAAGCAGAAGCCTGTGCCCGGAACTGCAACACAGCAACCGTAGTTATCGCCCAATGTTACATTTGCCGCAACGGCATTGCCGTACTTATCATATGTTGTAAGCATGGTAGTCGTCTTGTTGTCATAAGGCACAACATCATTAAGGAGATTGAGCATATCTTCCTTAACACCGAGTGACGAACCTCTTGAAGTCATGCCGAAACCGACAGCCGCTGCTCTGACAGCCTTTGCGCTGTCGTGGCCGTAGGATGACATTGTATGTTTGGACATGCTGTCAAGCATAGCTATAACTTTTGAACCACCCTGTGCAGTACCTGAGCCTGTATATACTTTGTAGCCGCGATATGTTGTTGTGAGAGGTTCTCTTTCAAAACTTGTATAACCCGAGAAGTCACTCTTTGTTACAACGCCGCCCAAACTCTGAATGTAAGATACCATCTTGTTTGCAAACGAGCCTTTATAGAATTCTTCTATACCGCCGTCTCTTATAATTTCGAGAGTTGTTGCAAGGTCTTCATTCTTGACTGTATCTCCCACCTGCAAACT
>JAFSFN010000228.1 GCA_017435185.1 Clostridia bacterium
CACTTAACAACTGGGCTCTTCTTCAGGGCGACGACCGCTACTGCTACTATTGCGTGGCGAACCTGCATGCGCTCACGGTAAAGCAGGACCCGAAAGACCTGCACCGCCGTTCATTTGAGACGATAGCGCTCCTTCTTGCCTGCGGCGTTGACCCGAAAGTGTCTACAGTTTTCATACAATCCGATGTTAAGGAACACGCAGAGCTTAACTGGGTGCTCTCTTGCAGTACATACATGGGCGAACTCAACCGCATGACTCAGTTTAAGGACAAGAGCGCCAAGCATACCGACAACATAAACGCAGGACTTTACACATACCCCGTACTCATGGCGGCAGACATACTTCTCTATCAGTCCCACCTTGTTCCCGTCGGTGCTGACCAGAAACAGCATCTTGAGCTTGCAAGAGATATCGCCGCACGCTTCAACAAAAACTTCGGTGACGCATTCGTCGTTCCCGAACCGTACATTCCCCGTGTCGGCGCACGAGTAATGAGCCTCCAGGATCCCACTCAGAAAATGAGCAAATCCGACCCGAACCCCTCGGGCTATGTTGCAATAATGGACGATCCTGCCGTGATACTCAAAAAATTCAAGCGTGCAGTTACCGATTGCGACAACTGCATTGCATTCGACATTGAAAACAAACCGGGAGTTTCAAATCTTCTTTCAATATATTCGACTTTCAGCGGCAAAACTATAGAAGAATCGGTCGCATACTTTGAGGGAATGGGCTACGGTCAGCTCAAAGCAGCCGTTGCGGAGGTCGTCATAGAAGAGCTCACACCAATTCGTGAGCGTTTTGAAAGCTACCTTAAAGAAGAGGGCTATTTGCGTGAAGTCATTTCAAGCGGCGCCGAAAAAGCTCGCGAAACCGCAAGAAAGACGCTCACCGATGTATACAGCCGTGTGGGCTTATACCTTTCATAACAAATTATTTATTTAATTTATATTTATCTTTGCTAAAGGGAGAGAAAATTATCATGGAATTATTCGAAAGCTACAAATCCTACACTCTTGCGCGTGACTTGATGGCAAGCGGACTTTACCCCTACTTCAATGCGCTTGAAACAGCCCAGGATACCGAAGTTATGATGAACGGTCGAAAGACCATCATGCTCGGTTCAAACAACTATCTCGGTCTGACTAACGACAAACGCACTATAGAAGCGGCCAAAAACGCTCTGGACAAATTCGGTACAGGCTGCAGCGGTTCACGCTTCTTAAACGGCACGCTCACGCTTCACCATGAGCTTGAAGCAGAACTTGCTGATTTCTTCGGCAAGGACGCCGCAATGACATTCTCGACAGGCTATCAGAGCAATCTCGGCATAATACAGGCGCTTGCAAACCGTCACACAATACTTTTCATGGATAATGAAAACCACGCAAGCCTCTTTGACGCTTCAAGACTGAGCTTTGCAAAGACGGTTTCAAAGTTTGAGCACAACAACATGGAAGACCTTGAAGAAAGACTTTCGCGTGCTCCCATCGACGCACCCAAGCTCATAATCACAGACGGCGTATTTTCAATGTCGGGCGATATAGCAAACCTGCCCGAGCTCGTGCGCTTAAAGAAAAAGTACAATGCACGCCTCATGGTTGACGATGCTCACGGCGTGGGTATGCTGGGTAAAAACGGCAGCGGTACGGCTTCGCACTTTGGCCTGACCGACGATGTTGATGTCATAATGACAACTTTCTCAAAGTCACTTGCATCACTCGGCGGCTGTATGGCGGCAAATGCAGATGTTATCCACTACGCAAAGCACAATTCGCGCCCATTCATATTCAGCGCATCCATTCCCCCTTCAAATGCGGCTTCCGCACTTGAAGCACTGCGCATACTCAAGCGTGAGCCCGAGCGTGTCGAGGCACTCATAAATATTGCCAACTACATGAGGGGCAAGCTCAAAGCGGCAAACATCCCCATCATGGACGGCGCAACGGCAATAATCCCCATCTACACCTACGAAGCGGAGCGCACTTTAGTTATTGCAAAGCGTCTGCTTGAAAACGGCGTATATGTAAACCCCGTACTTCCGCCGGCAGTTCCCGAAGGAATGTGCCTGCTCCGTACAAGCTATACTGCAACTCATACTACTGAGCAGATAGACAGAGCAGTTGAAATCATAACCAAAGTTTTTTCTGAAAATTAACGATTCTTGAAAGGAGAACCAAAATGGAAAAAATCAGAGTCGAGCTGACAAAACAGCCCAAGCAAAAACCCGATATCACAAAGACAGCATTCGGCACGGAATTCTCCGACCATATGTTCGTTATGGACTATTCGCCCGAACAGGGCTGGTATGACCCGCGCATCGTTCCCTTTGCGCCCATTACACTTTCACCCGCTTCGACAGTATTCCATTACGGTGTGGAAATATTCGAAGGCATGAAGGCATACCGCAGAGCAGACGGCGGCATACAGCTTTTCCGTCCTGACCAGAACATCAGCCGTTTTAATTCTTCGGCAGACCGTATGTGCATGCCCTTAGTTGACGAAGAATTCCTCCTCAGTGCAATAAAGCAGCTCGTTTCACTTGACAGAGACTGGGTGCCCAACGCTCCCGATTCCTCGCTCTATATCCGTCCTTTCATGTTTGCAACAGAACCCGTTATCTCAGTTCACGCACACGGCAGATGCAAGCTCATGGTAATCACCAGTCCCGTTGCCTGCTACTATCCCACAGGCCTTAACCCCACAAAGATACTCATCGAAACAGACGATGTTCGTGCGGTCAAGGGCGGCACAGGCTATGTCAAGTGCGGCGGCAACTACGCAGCTGCAAATCGTGCAGGTGCAAAAGCAGAAGCCATGGGTTATTCTCAGGTATTGTGGCTTGACGGTGTTGAGCGCAAATACATCGAAGAAGTCGGCAGTATGAACGTAATGTTCAAGATAAACGGCAAGATAGTCACTCCCAAGCTCACAGGCTCCGTTCTTCCCGGCATCACACTCAAGTCCTGCATCGAGCTTATGCATCACTATAACATTCCCGTTGAAGAACGCCTCATAAGCGTTGATGAACTCATAGAAGCATGCCGCAACGGTTCTTTGGAAGAAGCATGGGGCACAGGTACGGCGGCAGTTGTCTCCCCCATCGGCGAACTTTGCTACAACGGCGAAAAATTCGTTGTCAACGGCGGTAAGATAGGCGCATTCACACAGCAGCTCTACGACAAGCTCACAGGCATACAGTGGGGCAAGTGCGAAGATCCCTTTGGCTGGACAGTTCGCATAGACTGAACAAAAGCAAATAAACATAAACTGTAAACAAAAAGTTCGGAGGATGCAACATATGGCAAATAATATAGGCGTCAAAGTTCCTCAGCTCATAATGCCCAAGTCAGGCACCGACATGACAAAATGGGCGGTAGTCGCCTGCGACCAGTACACATCACAGCCCGAATACTGGGCAAAGTGTGAAGAAATCGTGGGGGATGCACCCTCAACTCTCCGTCTCATACTTCCCGAGCTTTATCTCGACAAAGAAGACGAAGCCGAACGCATAGAAAAGATAAACATCGAGATGGAAAAATATCTTAACGAAGGCATCGTAAAGAATATCGGCGAAGGCTTCATGCTCGTAAAGCGCACGGTAGACGGCAAAACACGCACGGGGCTTATAATGGCACTTGACCTTGAGTGCTACGATTACAGCAAGGGTTCTTCCTCGCTCATTCGTGCCACTGAAGGAACCATCGTCGAGCGTATTCCTCCCAGACTTCGCATAAGGCAGGATGCTGCCCTTGAGCTTCCGCACATTCTCGTGCTCATAGACGACCCTGAAAGGACCGTCATAGAGCCGCTTGAAGCACAATATGCCTCAAAAGCACCCACATATGATTTTGACCTCATGCAGGGCGGCGGCCATATAAAGGGCATTCACATCAACGAAAAAGCCGCTGTTGACGGCGTTATAAGCGCACTTGAAAACTTGGCTTCACAAGAAGCGTTTGAAAAGAAATACGGCGATAAGCCCCTGCTCCTCTTTGCCATGGGCGACGGAAACCACTCGTTCGCTACGGCAAAGGCAAACTGGGAAAAGGTCAAGGCAACGCTTACAACTGACGAAGAAAAGGCAAGCCACAACGCAAGATATGCGCTTGTTGAGCTTGAAAACGTTCATGACGACGGCATAATATTCGAGCCCATACACCGCATACTCTTCAATGTCGATGTTTCAAACACACTTGCTCAGCTCTGCGGCCTTTTGGCGGCAAAAAACGGCGGCTGCAAGATATACGAATGTGCTTGTAAAGAAGAACTCGACAAGACAATGTCTCAGATAAAGACAGATTCAATGCACATTCTGCCTTTCTCGCACGAGGGCGGCTATGGCTGTTTTGCAGTATCCGAGCCTTCTGCACAGCTTGCTGTCGGCACACTGCAGAACGCACTGGATGTATTGCTCAAGGGCGAAGAATATTCTTCTTCAACGATAGACTATGTTCACGGTGCCGATGTAGTATATGAAATAAGCTCACGCAAATCCAACCTCGGCTTCATACTTCCGCCGATGGAAAAATCAGAGCTTTTCCCCACCGTCGTATATGACGGCGCATTGCCGAGAAAGACATTCTCCATGGGCGAAGCGCACGAGAAGCGTTACTACCTTGAATGTAAATCAATCAAAAACTAAGCAGCTATGCAACGGGGCGATAAGTTTTTATCGCCCCTCATAATTTGAAAATGGAAACCTTGCTCACTTCTTTTTCAGCCGTAGGCCTCATTCTTCTGATGGTTATTACGGGCTACATTTTTTCTTCACTCTCATGGGCGGGCAAACAGCATAAAGACCTCATAGTAAAGCTAATATTAAACCTTGCCGTACCGTGTATGTGTGTGCCCAATATGCTCGAAACTTTCGACCCGAGCCTGCTTGACAAAAGCGGCGCGCTCCTTATTGCGCCTGTGCTTGCGGTCATATTTACCGCACTTTTTGCAGTGCTTCTTGCTCGCATACTCAAAATTGAAAAACGGCGGTTCGGCGGTTTTGCCGTTATGTGCGGCCTGTCAAACTCGCTTTTTATAGGGCTTCCCATGTGCACCGAGCTTTTCGGGCAGCAAGCCGCCCCCTATGTCATGTTTTACTACATGGCAAACACATTCGTTTTTTGGACGCTGGGTGCAGTGCTTCTTTACAAAAGCGGCAGTTCTGACGAAAAATTCGGTGTGCGCCGTATGATTCGTTCGCTTGCAAATCCGAATACCCGCCGTCGGCGGAGGTTTTCACCGCGGAGAGCATCGAGTCGTAATATTCGGAATAGAACCCGTCGTCTTCGTAAAGATTTTCGAGGTCGAGCGTCGCGTTTTCCAAGCGCAAAATGAAGGTGTACGCGTCGTTGCTTTGGAGGGTCAAACCGCGCAATTCGGCGAAGTCTTCGGCCCAAATTTGGAGCGAAATCGGCGAGTCGGCGGCGACGTCGAACGTTTCGCTTTCCGGAACCGCAGCGGCGCCGTAAGGGCCGCCCCTTTTATTCGCTTTATATTTGTCCCAGGCGTCGTCGGAGCTCATCGTCGTCAGAAGAGCGGTGATGCGAGCCGAGTAGCG
>JAFSFN010000229.1 GCA_017435185.1 Clostridia bacterium
TGACACCGTAAGTTAATGTCTTTATATCTTCCGCACTCAATGCACGCTCGCAAATGACATAATATGTTTTATCCACAACAAATTTCGGGTGCATCATTTTATAAGCAAGCTCACCGTCATTTGTCATGACGAGCAAGCCTTCGGAATCATAGTCGAGCCTGCCTACATTGTAAAGGCGAACAGGATAATTTTTGAAAAAGTCCATAACGGTTTCCCTGCCTTTGGGGTCATCGGTACTGCAAATGACGCCTCTGGGCTTATTGAAAAGTATCACTGCCTTTTTTTCTTCAAGCCGTATTTGCTTTGAGTCAAACTCAACCAAATCAAAATCAGGCTCAACAGTTGTGCCGATTAAAGCAATCTTGCCGTTAACCGTGACTCTTCCTTCGATTATATATTCTTCGCACTTGCGGCGCGAGGCAATCCCTGCCTCAGCCATGAATTTCTGCAAGCGCATTTTTGCGCTTCCTGTTTCGCTCTGCATGCTTTCTTCCGTTCTATGCGACGAAGCGTTTTATTACCCTGTTCCAGAAATATTCAAAGCTCACCGCATCTATATCTTGTGCAGCAACAAGATCGCTCTTTACAAGCAGTTTATCTTCTTCCCATATTTCAAGCGTTCCGAGCACTTCCCCCTTTGTGACGGGAGCATTAATCGCATCGGCGGTTATTATCCTCGGAATCAGGTTTGCATATTCATCGTTGCTGACAGGTATCATTATATTATCTTTCAGCTCAAGTGCCAACACATTTTTTCTTCCGTTAAACACTCTTGCACGCGCTATGACTTCGCCTGCGCTGAGTACTTTAGCCATCGAGAAGTTATCAAGGCCGTAATCGAGCATACTCTTGGCATCGTTGAACATATTGGGGTCATTAAGCACAACACCTACCACTTCCATAGAGTCACGCATTGCACTGAACACAAGGCATTTACCGGCACGCATCGTGTAACCGGTCTTAACGCCGTTGCCGCCTTCATACTGCCAGAGAATCTTGTTTTTGTTCTTCCACGTGCGTGTTATCTCGCCTGTTTCAGACTTGTAATAGGTCGTTCCCACAACTTCTCTGAATGTCTCGTTCCCCATTGCATAGCAGGCAATAAGTCCGAGATCATAAGCAGTCGTGTAATGTGCATCGTCATGCAGGCCGTTTGGTGTAACGAAGTTGGTGTTCATACAACCGATAGACTTTGCTTTTTTGTTCATTATCTCAGCAAAGCCCTCCACACTTCCGCCCACGTGGCAGGCAAGCGCCACCGCCGCATCATTTCCCGAAGCGAGCATGAGCCCATACAAAAGATCACGCACGCTTATTCTTTCGTTTTTCTTGAGATATATGCTTGAGCCTTCTATGGCATATGCCGCATCATCCACCTCGATGACTTCATCAAGTTGTCCGTTTTCAATCGCCAATATACATGTCATTATCTTGGTTGTGCTGGCCATGGGCAGTTTTTCATGAGCTGACTTATAATAGAGCACTTTACCTGTGGTTCGCTCCATAAGCACAGCACCCTGTGCGGAGTCCGCAAGCTGTTGTTCAGAAGCCGCAGCAGTAGGTACGGCGCTAATAAGAGTTATAATCGCCGCAAGTATGCAGGTGATCAGTTTTCTTTTCATGGATTACTGCCGCTCCCCTTCTTTTTTATGAGGTTGGTCAACATGGTCAACGCTTCGGGCACAAGTTCCACAGCTCTGTCGAGCGTTGTTTCAAACTGCGCCGGAAGCACCTTTACAGTTCCTTTGTTCATGCTTACAAAACCCATTGGCGTAAGGCTCATGCCTGCTATTGCAGTTCCCGCAAAGGGATATCTGTCCTCCATGCCGTCAAGCGCTTCACCCGCTTTTTTAATGGGAGCGGAATTGCTGCTGCTCTTCATGTTGTACTCACCGCCGCCTGACACAAAGCCAAGGCTCACCTTTGATATCGGCAGCAGTACAGATTCTTCTCCTGCTATTATCGGCGTACCGACAATGGTATTCACATCCACCATGCTGCGCAGTTCCTCCATGGTACTGTGCATGATATTTTCAATAGGGTGTGGCATATTCATCTTCCTTTCAAAACCAGAATACCAATAATTTGCGTTGGAAAAATTGTAACTATGCCTTCCAAATACAGCCAAAACACGCCTGTTGCAAAGCACGGCTTGACAGAAATGCCTGTCTTATCCGAAATACACATAAATTCTGCCAGCTTTTCCACCAAAATTCTTGTAAACCCCACCATCATAACAGTAAAAAAAGCATTATCCTTTATGCCTATTTTTGCTCGCATTTCCACTCTTTTCACATCGGACCATTTAAGTGCGCCCTTTAAGATTTTTGTATATACACTCCTCTTCTTTTTCTTTTTTCGTCTGAATATCAGAGTTTGAATGTCTGTATTTATATGTATCGGGATTTTCACCAGTCCCATGGCAAGCCCTAACTTTATTGACAGCATAATTTTTTCCTCAACGGCCTTCACCGATACGCTGCAGCGTATCGGCAACAACAATAAAACGGTCAAAAATATAACTGTGCAAATTATGGCAGGCATGGAATTATTATTTACACGCCATCAGAAAAAGATACAAATCTCACTTTTGCGTTTTCGCATGGTTCCGCCACATATGCCGGTCGGTTTCTTTGCGGGGTTCCACCCCACACCCCGGTCGCTTTTTGAAAAGCGACGGAAAACCAATAAAGGGAATAAGAAAAGAAACTCAAATGCGTTCAGGCTTTAACAGCATTCAACCGCAAAAACAACGAGGACTTGCCTCTTGAGCGAAAGTGGGGCAGCGCCCCATAATAAATTTTAACCTGCAATTTTCTTTTGCAATGCTGCCAAATCACGAGAGTTGATGACGTTATCATTGCTTGTATCGGCAAAATTCAACTGTTCTTCCGAAAGTTCAGCCATTCCCATCAAATATTTTTGCAGTATTGAAATATCTCTTGAATTTATATTGCCATCGCCGTTAATATCGCCCTTGTTTGAATCCTGCAAAAGTTCAAACATTATGCTGCATTTTTTAGCGTATTCTTCTGCATACGAGCCGCTTTTGCCGCATATGATAAGCTCTTTGCAGTTTTCAAATGCATTGTCGGCTATTTTGGTTACGTTTTCGGGAATCACAACGCTTTTTAAGTTAGTGCAGGCATAAAACGCACCGTTTTGTATCTCGGTGACATTTTGTGATATTATCATGTTTTCAAGCGATGGACAGGCCGCAAAAGCGCAAATTCCTATAGTTTTAATTCCGTTTCCCAGTGTTACGCTTTTAAGTGAAGTGCAAGACCCGAAAGCATCAAAGCCTATGTTTTCAACTCCGTCTCCGATAACAACACTTTCAAGCGATGTGCAATGATGGAACGCCTCGTCGCCTATCGTTTTAACGCTGTCGGGAATCGTTATGCTTTTAAGCGATGTACACTCGGCAAACGCCCATTCACATATTGCTGTTATGCTTTCGGGAATGGTGACACTTTCTATCCGCACCTGCTCATAAAAGGCTTCTGCGCCTATCGCCGTAACAGGATATCCGTTTATTTCTTCAGGTATAATGAGAGCTGAAATATTACCGGCGCTGTTTACGCCTGTTATTTCTGCATAGCTCTCGTTTACTATTTTGTATTCTACTTGACCGTATATCTCGCTCTCATCAGCCAGCACAACAGGCACAACCATGCACATATAAACAAACACAAGCAAAATTGCTGATACTTTTTTCACTTTATGTTCTCCTTATTCATCTTCATTGGGAAGTTTAAGTTCAGGAAGTTGAGATATGGAATTTATGCCGAACTCACGCAGGAATTTATCCGTCGTTGAGAACTGAACGGGTCTGCCGACAGTATCTTTTCTTCCCGTCTCTTTTATGAAGCCGAGTTCCTCAAGACGGCTTACGGAATAATCGCATCTCACGCCTCGGACCGCTTCTATCTCGGAGCGTGTAACAGGCTGTTTATACGCTATCACGGAAAGGGTTTCAAGCAGACTCTGAGAAAAGCTCTTTTCCTTGGGCGGTTGGAGCATCTGTTCGATTATATAAGCATACTTTCTGTTGGAAACAAGCTGAACGGTAGTATCGGTAACCGACAGCAATATACCCCTTGCCTCACTGCGATATTGTCTGTCCATATCGTCAAGTATTGCCTGTATTTCAACCTGAGTGAGCGACAGTGCATTTTTTAGCGCGTCTATTTCAACAGGCTCGCCGGCAACAAACAAAATACACTCTATAGCACCGCGTTTTTCATCAACTATCATGCTCTACCTCATCCATATATTCAAAGTCGGAATCATCGTCACAAAGTTCTCTTGCATATATCGTTATTTTGCCGTAGGGAACATTTTGCTTTAATGTTATTTCATTGTGCATTATCATATCAAGAAGTGCCATGAATGTGACTATGCACTCCATTTTTGAAGGTTTATCTTCAAAAAGCTGTTCAAAATCGACCTTGCTGCCAATTTTGAGCCTGTCCCTTATTATGCGGAGCTGGCTTCGTATCGTAAACTTGTCAGGCTTCACCTCATGAAGCGATCTGTCATAAGGCTCTTTTTTATATTTATCACGGTTGAGGATGTTCATAAACGCCTCATACAGTGCATCCACAGAAGCATCGGGGAAATTCACCGTCGGAGGCGGAAGCGGAAACTCTTCAGGCAAACGAGTATATGTGCCGATAACATTTTCACGCATCATGCCCAAATCCGCTCCTGCTCGCTTGAACGCCTTATATTCTCGAAGCTGCATTATGAGCAGTTCTTCGGCATTGTCTTCTTCATCTTCCGTTACGGGCGGTTTGGGAAGAAGTGATTTTGATTTTATGTTCACCAATGTTGCCGCCATCGTAATAAACTCACTTGCACGATTCATATCTATTTCGGATAAATCGTCCATATACGCCAAATACTGCGATGTTATTTGAGAAACAAAAACATCGCAGATATCAAGCTCCGCTTCTTCTATAAGATGAAGAAGCAAATCCAGCGGACCGTCAAATTGTGCAAGTTTTACTCGGTATTCCATGGTGCTATATCAAAGGCAGGAATAATCCGTAGAAATTCAACGCGGTTTCAACAAGGAAGTTTGCGCCCGCGGATATTATTCCGCTCGTTGCGCCGCTAAGTAAGAGTACCAAAAGTATAATTGTGCCGTAGCGTTGCAAAAACATGAACGGACGAGGACCGATAAGTTTCACCAAAAGCGCCTCTACAACACGATAACCGTCAAGCGGAGGTATGGGCAAAAGATTGAATATGGCAAGCACTGCATTTACCGACATGAACGGAAAAATGAAATTTACTATCATTTCATTGTAAAGCTGAGGGAATATGAAGAAAATCAAATATATGCCCGTAAAAACAAACAGAAGCAGTATATTCACCACTATGCCCGCAAGTGAGACCATGATATCGTCCTTACGAGGATTCTTAAAGTTTCGGGAATTTACGGGTACGGGTTTTGCCCACCCAAACCCTGCAAATATTAGCATTATAAAGCCCAGCGGGTCTATATGCGCAAAAGGATTCACCGTCATGCGTCCTAAATTTCTCGCAGTCGGATCGCCGCATTTATACGCAACAAAGGCATGCGCCCACTCATGACACGACAACGACACGAGTATTGCGGGAAGCATATACAATATGCTCAGTACAGTATCTCTTATATTGCCGCCGCTCAATATATCTCCTAACATTTTTTATCTCCTCGTATGTATA
Source organism: Clostridia bacterium (assembly GCA_017435185.1). Lineage (GTDB taxonomy): Bacteria > Bacillota > Clostridia > Christensenellales > CAG-138 > RGIG3096. Next base: position 5,716 of record JAFSFN010000229.1, read on the forward strand.
CATTATGATACAGTATTATAAATCAATTCTGCTTTTCCTGCAATCTCGATTGCGTCATGCGTGTAAATAGTTTCGAAAAACACTGAGAACATTATCCCAAAAACTCGCCTGCTCTATATTTTCACTCGGGCAGAGTTCAAGTGTGCCTATCAAGTTTCCGTCAGAATCTTTGTATTCTATTTTCCCCACTGTTTGTTCCGTTGAAAGCGGTGCTTCAAGCTGCTCAGGTATTTCTGCATACGCCTCATAACTGCTTCCGTTTCTGAATATAAGCATACAGTCATTCTTTGCTACAAGGTCAACGCTTTTCTTTATTCCGCCGCTGACGCTTATCTGTTCCTCAATTATCTGTCCTTTTGCCGCTGTTTTCATTGTCTTATATGACGCAAACGCATATTCCGTCATTTCTGTTGCCAGATCGAATCGTTCGGATGAATTTTTGCTGCCCAATGTTACGCATATATACACAGTATCATTGCGTGACACGGCAAACACGCCGCAATAGCCCGCTTCATTTGACGAGCCGGTTGCAATGCCTATACAGCCTGACAGATAACGCAAGAGCTTGTTTGGATTTGCAAGTTCCGTCTCCCTGCCGTCATCATGAGTAATGCTGTCATAAAAAAGATTTGAGTAGTTCCTAAATGTTTCGCTCTTTGAAAGCGCTTTTCCCAGTTTTGCAAGGTCTCTTGCGCTCAAAACAACACCTGCTCCGTTTATATCATCATAGACAGCATCCA
>JAFSFN010000230.1 GCA_017435185.1 Clostridia bacterium
GTACGGAATATATTCAAAATATTCGCTTTCGTGCAGGCCGTTTATTATTGCACCGAATTCGTCTTCATTAAATTCAAGTGTTATGTAGCCGCTTACGGTTTTATCGGCTGTTTCAAAGTATGCCTTTGAGCGGTCGGACAAAACTTTTGTGAGCATTATCTCGGAGCCGACCGGCAATGTTGAACTTTGCTCGATATCGTTTTCGATGAGCGTGACGGGCAGTTCTTTTATTGTTTTGAGTGTGAATATAGAGGAACTGTTGAACACAAAATGAGAATCCTCAAGTGCGCATATCTTGCCGTCTTTAAGCTCATACTCACGCTTTGCGTAATATGTGCCCAAAGTATCGGTAATCTCGCCGATTATAAGCGTATGAGAATCGGAAAGACCTTGAAAAGAGGCATAGAGCGAATCGCTTTCGGTGCCGCCCTGAATACAGGGTATTATTGAAAAACCGGATTTCTCATAGCCCAAAAACATCGTGTTTGTGTCATCCGATGAATGTGTGCAGGAATATATAAGAGTCATTACTTCGGAGTTTGTATCAAGCTGTGCGGCATACACGCGCAGTTCATAGAACTCAAGTTCAAGCTCGTGAGAAGCAACGGTGCCGTCTGCAGCGGTGGCGGTTATCAGAGCTTTGGAATAATCACCATATTCAGCTTCGCTTTTTGTGAGCGTGAAAACAACCGTTTCCAATGTGCCGTCAGCATTGAGGTCTATCTCGACAGGCACATCGCAGGTAAGCTCCAAAAGCGGATCGGAAAGTTTTTCTTTTGCAGGTGCTGTGACGGCGCTTGTGATTTGAGGAGTCGATGTGGACGAAGGCTGTTGGACCGTCATACAGCCAAAAAATGCGAGTGAGAGTGCCGTTAATGCCGTGTAAGTGAGCAGTTTTTTGAAAAACATAAAATGCCTCCTGTTTATACGGTTATTCAGTGAACAATGCAATAACTTCTTTGAGAACGCTTATGGCCTCTTGAAGTGTGTCAAACGGAATATTCAATGCTGGAAGCAGGCGCACCTTGGTTTTTGAGGCAAGGACTATAACGCCTCGTTCACGACATTTTTCGATTATGGCAGGGGAGGGAACATCACATTCTATACCTATCATAAGGCCAAGCCCCGAAACGCTTTTGACGCCTTTTGCGCCATTGAGGGAGTTGAATATATATTCGCTCTTGATTTTTACGTTTTTCAAAAGCTCATCATCTATGCGCGAGAGAACATTGACCGCGCCTGCGGCACAAACAGGGTTGCCGCCGAATGTCGAGCCGTGTGAGCCGTATGTGAGGACGGAAGCTGTCGAAGAAGCAAACATTACGGCACCGAGCGGCAGACCGCCTGCAAGCCCCTTGGCGGTGGTGACTATGTCCGGTGTTATGCCATACTGCATGTAGGCATAGAGCGAGCCTGTTCTGCCGTTGCCTGTCTGTACTTCATCTATTATCAGCAGTATATCTTTTTCTGCGGCTTTCTTTGCTGTCGCCCGGACAAATTCTTTATCGAGCACATTTATTCCGCCCTCGCCCTGAACAAGTTCCATCATGACGGCGCAAACATCGTTTCTGTCCATTGCTTCGAGCATGGCTGAAGTGTCATTTGCAGCTGTGTGTATGAAGCCGGGAGCAAAGGGATAAAAATGCGTGTGCATCGCTTCCTGACCTGTTGCGGAAAGAGTGGCTATGGTTCTGCCGTGGAAACTGTTTGTGAGCGTGATAACCGTGCCCCTGTTTTCGCCGTACTTGTCGCTTGAGTATTTTCTTGCGGTTTTAATAGCGCACTCGTTGGCTTCAGCGCCCGAGTTTGCGAAGAATACCTTTTTCATGCCTGTTTTTTCGCAGAGCATGGCGGCAAGCATAGCCTGGGGACGAGTATAGTAGAGGTTGGATGTGTGTTGGAGCGTTTTTAACTGCTGTGTGACCGCATCCACCCATTCATCATCCGCAATGCCAAACTCGTTTACGGCAATGCCGCTGCCCAGGTCGATATATCTTTTGCCGTTTTCGTCAAAAAGAATCGAGCCCTTGCCCGAGACAAAAGCGACCTCGGCACGCTTATATGTGTTTGCTATATATTTATTGTCGGTTTCAATAATGTTCTTCATTTTGTTTTACCTTGTAAACATAGTACCTATGCCCTCATCGGTCAGAAGCTCGATGAGCGTGGCATGCTTTATTCTGCCGTCTATTATGAATACCTTTCTGACACCACGATGTATTGCTTCGATGCAGCAATCGATCTTGGGTATCATACCGCCGGATATTATGCCCTCTTTTTTGAGCTGTTCACAGTCGTCAAGTGTTACCTTGGGAATGAGTGAGGATAAATCGTTAACATCACGCAAAAGACCTGCAATGTCGGTCATGCTGATGAGACATTCAGCGCCAAGTGCGCCTGCTATATGTGCGGCGGCAGTATCGGCGTTGATGTTGTAAGTATTTCCCTCAGCGTCAGTTCCGAGCGTGGAAATAATGGGAACATAACCACGGTCGAGCACATCGAGTATGGGCTTGGGGTCTATGCTCTCAACATTGCCGACGAATCCGAGTTCTTCGCTTGCTTTTGAAGCCTTTATCATGCCTCCGTCCATGCCTGAAAGACCTATTGCCTTGCAGCCTATTGTGCCAAGATGCGAAACCAGGCTTTTGTTGACTTTGCCTGCAAGCACCATTTGCACTATCTCAGCCGTTTCCGCATCAGTCACACGCAATCCGTTGACAAATTCTGATTTTTTGCCTACACGGTTGAGCATTGTCGATATCTCGGGGCCACCGCCGTGTACGAGCACGACTTTCATGTTGACGAGCGATAAAAGTGCTATGTCGCCCATGACGGCATGCTTCAATTCTTCGTTTATCATGGCGTTCCCGCCGTATTTTATGACTACTATTTTGCCGTAATATTTCTGTATGTACGGCAGTGCGCGCATGAGTGTCTCGGCTCTTTGTGCCGTGTTTATATGTTCCATTTTTATTATCTCCAAAAAATATTATGTTCTGTAATCGCCGTTTATTTTTACATAGTCATAGGTGAGGTCACAGCCCCATGCGGTGGCTGTTTCGATGCCGCTGTTGAGGTGTATGTTTATGACGATTTCGGCTTCGGTCAATACTTCTTTTGCTATTTCTTCCGAAAAATCAACACCTGCGCCGTTTTTGCACACTTCGACTGTACCTGAAGCGGAAGCGAAAGCTACGTCTATTTAGTGACATCAAGCTCTGCGCCGCTGTAGCCTATTGCGCACAACACACGCCCCCAGTTGGCATCTGCACCGAACATTGCCGCTTTAAGGAGCGATGAGCATATTACCGACTTGGCAACTGTTTTTGCGGTAGCTTTATCGCTTGCGCCAAAAACATTGCAGGTGATGAGCTTGGTTGCGCCTTCGCCGTCCTTGGCTATCATGCGGCAAAGGTAGGAGTTCACGGCATAGAGTGCCTTGCAAAACTCATCAAAGTCTTCACCTTCGGATTCTATTACGGGATTTTGGGCAAGACCGTTTGCGAGAACTATTACCATGTCGTTGGTGGAAGTATCGCCGTCAACACTTACCATGTTGAATGTGTCCTTAATGTCGTTTGAAAGTGCCTTTTGAAGCATGGAGGGGGAGATTGCTGCATCGGTGGTGACGAATACGAGCATGGTTGCCATGTTGGGGTGTATCATGCCCGAACCCTTGGCGATGCCGCCTATTTTGCAGACCTTGCCGCCAAGTGTAAACTCAAAAGCTATCTCTTTTTTGACTGTGTCCGTTGTCATTATGGCAAGTGCCGCATCTTCACTCTTGTCGCCAAGACCGCTTGTAAGCTCTGCCATGCCGTTTGCAAAAGGTTCTATCGTCATCTGCTGACCTATAACGCCTGTTGATGCAACCACTACATCGGTTTTTTTAATGCCTGTGTGTGCTTCAAGTAAAGCGCAGGTCTCTTGAGCTATTTCTATGCCGTTTGCATTGCAGGTGTTTGCGTTGCCGCTGTTGCATATGATAGCCTGAGCATAACCGTCGGCTATGTTGGCTTTGGTAACGTTTATCGGTGCGCCGTATACAAGATTTTTTGTATACACGCCTGCCGTCGCTGCAAGACAGTCGCTCGTAATGAGAGCCAAGTCTTTCTTGGCCTTGTTTTTTCTTATGCCGCAATGTATGCCGTTTGCCTTAAAGCCCTGTGCGGCACAAACGCCGCCTTGTATCTGTTTCATGTTATGTAAAATCTCCTTGTGGAAGTTATATTGCAAGTCCTGTGGTTTCGTCAATGCCGCAAGCAATGTTGAAACACTGCAAAGCCGCACCTGATGCGCCCTTACCCAAATTGTCAAAGCGTGAAATGAGAAGTATGCGCTCATCGTTGCCTGTGACGGTTATTTCCATAGTGTCTTTGTCGGCAAGCGCATTTGCCGCCATAAAGCCGCTTTCGTCAGGTGAAACTATTTTTATGAGCGTGCTGTCCTTATAATGCTCTTTGTATATTTCGAGTATGTCGGACACGGTCGCTTTCTTTTTAAGCAGGCGAGGGAATATGGGAACAGTTACTTCCATGCCGCAGTAATAATCGTCAACTATGGGGCAGAATATGGGCGCATAGTCA